>JAUXGC010000111.1 GCA_030622375.1 Sulfurovum sp. | reverse complement strand
TTTCAAGATATACATCTATCTCTGAGATTACAGCATCAAGATTTTTCTCTCCATCGATGACTTTCAAAATATCTTTTTTATCATAATGTGCTTCAATTTCATTAAGTGACTCTTTATAAGACTTAAGTTCATGTTCAAAAATATCCTCACTTCTTCCTGAGGTCAACCAGCGCTCTTTTGCTAGTGCATCATTTACTTTTATCTCAAGAACAGAAACTACTTTGATTTTAACATTATTGAAAATATAGTCACAGAAATATTGCAACTGTTTCTCTTTCCCTGGAAAACCATCAAGCAATACAACATCTGTAGGAGCATTTTTAACCGCATCAACAATTAACTCAACAATAATTTGTGCGGGTACAAGGTCACCTTTTTCAACAAAACTTTTTGCAATATTTCCTACAGCAGTTTCATTCTTAATCTCTTCTTTAATCAACTCTCCAGTTGAATAACTTGTAATACTTTCTGCATGTTTCTCTGCAATTAATTTAGCATCTGTTGTTTTTCCAGATCCTGGTGCTCCAATAAGTAGAATTAGCTTTTTTGACATTTTTTCTCCTTGTATATTTACTGAAATTATATCAGATTAAAGCGTTAAACAAAGCTTACTGGAAATAAAAAAAGTTATAAAATGAAATATTGCTAATCAGCTATACACTTTCTAATAGACTTTTATGATACTTTTAAGAATAAACTATCATTACTGTAAGTATAATTCCATTTTATTACTTTGAATATTTCATTAAAAAGGATTATCTCGTGTCTCAAGAGAATATAATAGAGAGTCTCACCGGCAAAACCAGCAAAAAAAAGAAGAGTAGAATACCTGCAAAACTTGATTTTTTACAAAGTGCTACAGGGTTGATTTTAGCCATTTTTATGATTTTTCACATGCTTTTCGTCTCCACGATACTCATCAGTAAAGATTTTATGTACTCAGTTACAAAGGCATTTGAACTTAGTTTTATATTTGAGGGAGGAAGCACTGTTCCTGTATTTATAAGTATTTTAATCATATTTATTATTTTTATATTTCATGCTTTTTTAGCTATGAGAAAATTTCCCATATCTTACAAGGAAGTACTTCGTCTAAAAACTCATTCGGACTTAATGAATCATGGAGATACAAAACTTTGGATCATTCAAGTTGTTACGGGTTTTTTACTTTTCTTTTTAGGTTCTGTACATCTTTATATTATGTTAACAAATCCAGGCAATATAGGTCCATTTGCTTCATCTGACAGAGTTTACAGTGACACTATGTGGCCACTCTACATTCTGTTGCTCATTGCTGTTGAATTTCATGGTGCAATAGGTCTGTATCGATTGAGTGTAAAATGGGGATGGTTTGAAGGTAGTGACCCTAAAAAGAGCAGAAAACGACTCAAAAAAGCAAAATGGATTTTAAGTGGAGTAATGTTGGTACTTGGTGCAGCAACACTTGTTGCCTATATGAAGATAGGAGCTGAACATCAATCCAATTATGGAGAGAGATATACAATTCAAACAGAGGTACAAAATGCATATTAGATACACAGATGCACTAATCATTGGCGGAGGATTGGCAGGACTTCGTTCTGCTATTGCTACCAGCGAAAGAGGCTTAGATACTATCGTGTTAAGTTTGGTGCCTGTTAAAAGGTCACACTCATCTGCTGCCCAAGGCGGTATGCAGGCTAGTCTCGGGAACAGTATCATGGGTGAAGGCGATAATGAAGATATTCACTTCAGTGATACCGTAAAAGGCAGTGACTGGGGCTGCGACCAAGAAGTGGCAAGAATGTTTGTTCAAACTGCTCCTAAAGCCATCCGTGAACTGGCTGCTTGGGGTGTGCCTTGGAACCGTGTAGTAAAAGGTGAGAGAGCTGTTGTCATCAATGCTAAACATACAACTATTACTGAGAAAGAGGAAGCCCATGGTCTTATTAATGCTAGAGACTTTGGGGGAACCAAAAAGTGGAGAACCTGCTACACAGCTGATGCTACAGGTCACACTATGCTCTATGCTGTTACCAATGAGGCAATGAAGCGAGGAGTAGTGATAGAAGATAAAAAAGAAGCTATCTCTCTTATTATGAAAGATGGTCAATGTTTTGGGGCCATTGTTCGAGATCTTAAAAAAGGCGGTCTATCTGCCTATGTTGCAAAAGGAACCATGATAGCAACCGGAGGTTATGGGCGGATTTATAAACAATCTACCAATGCTACTATTTGCAAGGGTACAGGACATGCTATTGCACTTGAAGCAGGTGCTTATTTAGGGAATATGGAAGCGATCCAGTTTCATCCAACACCTATGGTCCCTTCCGGAATTTTACTGACAGAAGGGTGTCGTGGAGACGGTGGAGTGCTTAGGGACAAAGACGGTTACAGATTTATGCCTGACTATGAGCCTGAGAAGAAAGATCTTGCAAGTCGTGATGTAGTGAGCCGAAGGATGCTGGAGCATATTAAAAAAGGTAAAGGGGTGAAATCTTCTTATGGAGACCACTTATGGCTTGATATTTCAATCTTAGGTAGAGAACATATTGAAAAAAATCTAAGAGATGTGCAGGATATAAGTATGACCTTTAACGGTATAGACCCTGCCGATAAAGATGAAAATGGCTGGATGCCGGTATTACCTATGCAGCACTACTCCATGGGTGGAATAAGAACCACACCAAAAGGTCAAAGTGTCAACATAAAAGGACTTTTCTCATGTGGTGAGGCAGCCTGTTGGGATATGCACGGATTTAATAGATTGGGCGGCAACTCTGTCAGTGAAACGGTGGTTGCAGGTATGATTGTGGGTAACTATTTTGCAGATTTTTGTGAAGAGACGGGCATTGCCATCGATACTAAAATGGTTCAAGATGAGCTAGGCAAACAAGATGAGTATATTTTAGGGATCTTAGCATGTGACGGAAATGAAAAGATTTTTGATATCAAGGACAAGATGCGAAACATCATGCAAGACAAAGTAGGTATTTTTAGAAACGGTAAAGATTTGGAAGAGGCGGTAGAGGAGCTGAAAATTTTACTTCAAAAAACTAAAAATATAACAGTTGCCAATAAGTGCCGACTACTGAACCCCGAACTGGAAGAGGCGTACAAGGTGCCGATGATGCTGAAAGTGGCTCTATGTGTTGCCAAAGGGGCAAGAGATAGAACTGAGAGCCGAGGGGCGCACTTTAGAGAAGATTACCTTAAAAGAGATGATGAGAATTGGCTCAATCGTACCATCAGCTACTGGAAAAACAAAGATGACTTGGAACCTGCTCTCAAATATGAAGAGCTCGACATTATGAAGATGGAAATTCCACCAGCCTTTAGAGGGTATGGCAGAAAAGGATTCATCCTTGAAAATCCATTGAGCCAAAAAAGACAAGAGGAAGTAGATAAGATTATAGAAAATCATAAAAGTGATAGGGGTTCACTCCAAGAGAAGCTGATGCCTTATGAACTACAAGCAGAGTACAAAATAAAAAATCAAAGATTAGGAGATGAGGATGAGTAGAGAGATAACAATCACTGCCCTAAAATATAATCCATCTGATTGCAATTCAAAACCAACATTTGTTGACTACAAATTACAAGAAGAGCCAGGAATGACCCTATATATTGCTTTAACCAAGATTAAAGCAACTGTGGACCATGACTTGAGTTCAGATTTTGTTTGTAGAGCAGGCATCTGTGGTGCTTGCGGAATGATTATTAATGGAAAACCAAAACTGGCTTGCAAAACTTTAACAAGT
The DNA here is from genome assembly GCA_030622375.1 of Sulfurovum sp. Taxonomy (GTDB): domain Bacteria; phylum Campylobacterota; class Campylobacteria; order Campylobacterales; family Sulfurovaceae; genus Sulfurovum. The sequence continues at coordinate 1,074 of JAUXGC010000111.1, read as the reverse complement.
GACTTTAAAGATGGCAAAATAGAGCTCTTGCCTCTACCAACATTTCCACTCATTAAAGACCTCTCTGTCGATACTGGTTCATGGATGAAAAATATGAGTATCCGAGTCAACAGCTGGATAGTAACTAATGAAAAAACTGATATCTCCAAACTAGAAAAGCGAATAGAGCCAGAGGTAGCCGATGAAGTCTTTGAGTTAGATAGATGCATCGAGTGTGGACTATGTGTTGCTGGTTGCTCAACTGCTATCATGAGAAAAGATTTTGTAGGAGCTGTTGGACTCAATAGAGTAGCACGGTTCTCCATAGACCCGCATGACGAACGAACCGATGAAGACTTTTATGAGCTCATTGGTGATGATGAGGGAATTTTCGGTTGTATGAGCCTACTTGCCTGTGAAGATTACTGCCCAAAAAACTTACCACTTCAAAGCAAAATAGCATATATGCGACGCAAAATGATAAAGGTGTAACATAATAGATGAAAAGATTTAAATATGATGTCTGCGTAATTGGTTCTGGACCTGCCGGTTTTGCTGCTGCTATGCGCTCTTATGATTTTGGTAACCATGTTGCTATTATCGAAGGATCAAACCTTGGTGGGGTCGGCATTATGAATGGAGCATTGTGCTCTAAGACATTATGGGAACTATCTACCAACTACGCTACAGCAAAGAGAACAGATAGAGGCTATAGGGTTTCCGGTATTGCCGTGAATTATAATGAAGTAAAAGATAGAGTCTGTCAAGCGGCTAAAGAGAAGCAGTATCAGTTACTTTCTCAAATAGAGACATTCTCTAAAAAACCTGATAGCAAAAGAAGTATATCTCTGATAAAAGGATGGGCTAAATTTAAAAATAATCAAGTTATTGTTGTTAAAAGAGAGAACGAAGAGAGTATAGAGATTGAAGCAAATAACTTTATTATAGCAGCAGGCTCTAGACCTAGAGAACATCCACTGTTAGAGATAGACAAGAAGAGAGTGATAAATTCTGATCACGTATCCTTGCTTGAAAAGTTTCCTAAGACAATATTGATTGTTGGAGCAGGTATTGTCGGGTGTGAGTTTGCTACAA
>JAUXGC010000132.1 GCA_030622375.1 Sulfurovum sp. | reverse complement strand
CTTTAAGTAGTAATTAAAATACTTCTATTATAATATGACGCATAAACAAAGAATTAAAGGGGTCAAATGGTATTGAGTAATTCATCACAATATGCTATAAGAATTTTAGCTTATATGGCAGATCAAAAAGATTCAGCACTTATTAACGCTACAGAATTAGCTGAAATACTCTATATACCTTATAAGTTTTTAACTAAAATCATGACTGACCTTGTGAAAGTTGATTTGGTAGAGTCCACAAGAGGAAGAGAAGGTGGATTTAAATTAAAAAAGAAAAGCTCCGACATCATGGTTAGTGATATTTTAAATCTATTTAATGACTCCATCAAAGATGAGCAATGTGTCTTAGGCATAGGGTTTTGCAATGGGTTGTGTAAATGTGCTCTTCACGATCAATGGATGGAACCAAAATTGCTGTTGCAAAAAATGTTTCGAGAATCAAGTCTGGAAGATATTGCCGGACAAGGATGTAAAATCTAGTACCAATATTTTGCAGTAGAAAAAATCAAGTAATTAAACTGTAGAGCTATTCACTCTACAATATTCAACAATTAAAACAAATACCCAAATCTAGCAATCAAACGTTTTTTCTCTAAAGGTTGATACTCTTTCACATTTTTATGAAGCAAAAATGACATACCTACATCTAAATGTATTTTAGGTTTACCAAATGGCAGAAACTGTATTTGAGGTGTTAAGTATCCAACTGTACCGCTAAATGCTTTAAATGGCAACATTTGACGTAATATTGGATTGGTATCATCTCCCATATCTGTTTTAGAGTTGTATTTCCCATTATACTCAAGCCCTACATTAAATTTGTCAGTCAGAGCATGCATATACCCTATATCATAACTAAGCTCATTTCCAAAGTCATAATCATATTCAGCTTTGGGTCTATAGGTAAACATAGTACTAACATCTAGTCTCCCACCATCAAATAGTTTTGACACCCCTGCTCCGAGTTTATATTCTGCCTTACCTGTTCCCATTTGTGTAGGCATAGGTGTATTTACATTCAAAGCAAAAGGTGGTGCTTTTTTAAATCCATCATCGGTAGAACCTGTAGGAAGTTTAACACCAAATTTAAAAGCAGTCTGATAACCATCCTCTTTCATGTCAGTTAGCTTGTATCTTCCCATTACAATGATATCACCTATACCACTATTGTCTATGGCTACATTGTTTTGACCAAGTTTTGCAGTAGCTTCTATATCTTTATGAAATAGTGCCAAAGCCACATTAAAATCATCAAATATCCCATAGCTCAATACCAAAAGATTTATATTTGCTCTAGCATCTAATTGTTGCTTATTTGGTACTTCACTTGAACCATCAAACATGTTATTACGTTCAAAGTATATAGTTTTATAAACCATTTTTATCTTTCCTTTTGGAAGAAGCATACCTCCACCTTTAGAGTTAATGCCAGGTATTGTGTCTGCATTAAGGTTAATGTATCCAAAAATAAATCCTAGAGAGAGTGCTATTATTTGTATTCTTTTCATTGTAAATCCTCTTTATTTTATCAAATATATATCATTAATGATAATGACACTCAGAATAATAAAATAAATTACCTTAATCTAAGTTAAATGATAATAATTATTATTTTTAATTTATATCTAAGTAAAACTAGTATATATTTACGGTAATAATTATCAAAATAATAAGGAAATCAAATGTTTAAGAAAATAATCTTTACTTTATCTCTCTTGTTTGTCCTCAATGTAAACGCAGATGAAACTAAAAAGGTAGACAAGCTCATCCTCTCTGGGCCAATGTCTTCCGTCTCTCATCCTCTTGTACACATGATAGAGACAGGTGCTTTAAGTGATGTAGCTGACAAAATTGAATTTAAACTTTGGAAAAGTCCTGATGAGTTAAGAGCTTATACACTTAGAGGTGGGGCAGATTTTATAGCTGTGCCTACCAATGTAGCTGCAAATCTATATAACAAAGGTGTAGAACTGAAACTACTCAATGTCTCTATTTGGGGAATACTTAACATGCTTACACGAGATAAAACCAAAAAAACACTCAAAGATTTTGTAGGCTGTGAAATAGCAATGCCATTTCGTGCTGATATGCCAGATATTATCTTTGAAGAGATAGTCAAGAAGCAAGGTTTGGATCCTAAAAAAGATTTTAAACTTCGCTACTTGAGTTCTCCTATAGACGCAATGCAAATGCTGATACTCAGGCGTGTTGACCATGCTCTTTTAGCTGAACCTGCAACTTCTATTGCATTGCGTAAAACGGGGTCGTTTCCCTTAAAATTAGTTGCTCCAGATTTATACAGAGGTCCAGACTTGCAAGAAGAGTGGGGAGAAGCATTTAAGGTAGAGAGTAAAATCCCTGAAGCGGGCATGGCTGTCATTGGTGAAATGATTAAGAATAAATATATCATTGGAAGATTTAATGAAGAGTATGCAAAATCTTTAGCTTGGTACAAAGCTAACCCGAAAGAGGCTGGAGAGATGATGGCGAAAACCATTCCTATGTTAGATGCAGAGGGCGTTGCTGATAGTATAGCATATACACAGCTAGACATTGTATCTGCTAAAGATGCACAAAAAGATTTAGCGTTTTTCTATGATATTCTAAAATCCAACAATCCAAAAACCATTGGTGGAAAACTTCCTGCTGATGAGTTTTACTACTAATGAAATTTATACTCAAAATACTCAAAGACTTCCCTGCCTACCTTTGGAGCGGATGGGGAGCCATAGCTTCCATCTTGCTTTTTATCGCTTGTTGGGATGTGGGAAATCAAGTGTATGGCAATCTGGTTCTCCCCTCACCTCTTGAGACTTTCAAAACCTTGTCTCAAATGCTTCAAGATGATGACGTTTGGCGTGAAATAAACATTACGCTCTATAGAGCCTCTGTTGGTTTTGCACTCTCTTTGGTTTTAGGAACAGTTCTTGGACTTGTCGCAGGTTTTTTTGCTACTGCCTCTATGATGAGTCGCCCTATTGTAACCATATTAGTGGGTATGCCCCCTATCGCTTGGATTGTGTTGGCGATGATTTGGTTTGGTATGGGTGATGAGACGGTTATATTTACAGTCATTGTCGCCTCTTTTCCCATCATATTTGTGGGAGCCCTACAGGGAACACGAACACTTGATGGGGACTTAAAAGAGATGAGTGAGAGTTTTAACCTGCCTTGGCACATGAGATTTATGGATATCTATTTCCCTCATATCTTCTCCTATGTTTTCCCTGCATGGGTAAGTGGTTTAGGTATGGCTTGGAAGATAGTTGTGATGGCTGAACTCTTAGCCACAAGTGACGGCATAGGTGCATCACTTGCGGTGGCCAGAAGCCATCTAGATACACCAACTGCGTTGGCATTAGTGGTTATCATGATAGGCTCTTTAATGTTTATAGAGTATATTATTTTAGAACCTATTAAAAGAGAGGTTGAACTATGGAGAAGTTAGAAGTTACAAAACTAAATCATCATTTTGGATTTACAGAGATATTGAGAGATATAAACTTTACACTCCATAAAGGTCAAATTCTTTCAGTGGTTGGACCTAGTGGCGGGGGGAAAACGACTCTACTTCATCTTTGTGCTGGACTACTTGATGTTGAAGAAGGGTCTGTAAAAAATAGTTTTACAAGTAGTTCTTTTGCCTTTCAGGAAGACCGACTACTGCCTTGGAAAAATGTAATAGACAACATTGCTCTTGGACTCTTAGCTAAAGGTGTCAACAAAAAATCTGCCATAGAACAATCAAAAGAGATAGCACTTGTCTTTGGTCTCGAAGTTGATGACTTTAATAAGTTTCCTAAAGATTTGAGTGGAGGAATGAAACAGAGGGTTAGTTTTGCCAGAGCATTAGTGGTAAAACCCTCACTGCTTTTTCT
>JAUXGC010000091.1 GCA_030622375.1 Sulfurovum sp. | reverse complement strand
GGAGGATAAGAAAAAAGAGTTAAAGAAAAAAACAAGAAAGACAAAAACAAGAAAGACAAAAGCAAAAAAGACGAAAACAAAAAAAGAGAAAAAAAGTAAATCTAAAAACGAAAACTAATTTCTACTAACATCACAAACGATGCTCTATGGTCGTTTGTTTTAATACTCCTACTCATTTAACCACATTTTTGATACAATACTACCAACTAACACTACTAAGGTATTTATATTATGACAGTGACACGTTTTGCTCCCTCTCCAACAGGCTATTTGCACATAGGTGGCCTTAGAACAGCACTTTTTTCTTGGCTTGCGGCCAAACATAACAACGGAAAATTTTTACTTCGCATAGAAGATACAGATATAGCACGTAATTCAGAAGAGGCGAAAGATGCTATCTTGGAAGCCTTTGAGTGGGTAGGCATGAGTCATGATGGTGAAGTTGTATATCAGTCTAAACGTTTTGACCTTTATAAAAAATACATAGACCAGCTTTTGAGAGAAAAAAAAGCATATAAGTGTTATATGAGCAGAGAAGAACTCGCAATATTGCGTCAAGAGCAGATGGACAAAAAAGAGCGTACGCGTTATGATGGAAGATATAGAGATTTTACAGGTACACCACCAGAGGGTATCGACCCAGTTATACGGATTAAAGCACCACAAGAGGGGATGATAACTTTTATAGATGGTGTCAAAGGGGAGATAAATATAGCTGCTACTGAAGTTGATGATTTTGTCATAGCAAGAGCAGATGGTGCACCTACATATAACTTTGTGGTTGCAGTAGATGATGCCCTTATGGACTGTACAGAAGTTATACGTGGAGATGATCATCTCTATAACACTCCTAAGCAGATAGTAGTTTATAATGCTTTAAATTTCACTATTCCTAACTTTTACCATGTGGCGATGATAAACAATGAGCAAGGCAAAAAACTCTCTAAAAGAGATGGGGCTACAGATGTAATGGAGTATAAAGCTTTAGGGTATTTACCAGAAGCACTATTGAATTTTTTAGTACGTCTTGGCTGGAGTCATGGGGATCAGGAGATATTTAGCATTGAAGAGATGATATCACTATTTGACCCAAAAAATATTAACAAGTCTTCATCCAACTACAACTTAGATAAACTGTTATGGCTTAATGCCCATTACATTAAAAATAGTTCAGATGAGAAACTTATAGAACTGTTGAAAGATTTTGATTTGGAATTAGAAAATAGCCCTAAAACATCTATGATTTTATCTGCTACTAAAGAGAGAGGCAAGACACTTATAGAGTTAGCCAAACAGATTCAACTTATCGTTCAAGTCCCTACCTCATATGATGAAAAAGCATCAAAAAAAGCATTTAAAGGTGAAGCTAAAGAGATACTTTCTGCTTTTACACTTATGTTAAAAGAGGCAAACCCTTCTACTAAAGAAGCATATCACGCAGTAATGGAAAAGGTAGTCTTTCAAAAAGAGATAGGATTTGGTAAAATCGGCATGCCTTTGCGTGTTGCTTTATTGGGTAGTATGACAGGCTCAGGTCTTGATGAAATTATGGCTATCTTGGGTGTAAATGAGATAGTTGCTCGCATAGAAAAAGCTATAGCCATTATAGAGTAGCACTCTTTTATTGTGTGGCTTTTTTACTCTTTTTTAAAAATAGTTTTAAAGATTTTTTAGCTTTGTCATCCATATCATAATAGATATGTTCAAGGTACCAGCTAAGCTGTTTGGCGGTAATTCCTCTTTTTTTAGCCTCTTGTTTTAGTATGTATTGAGGAATTTTTACTTTAGTACGTGAAAAGTCATAAGCTAGTTTTTTAATGGTTTTGCCGTGCCTGTTGTAGCAGAGTCTAGCGAAAACAAAAGGTAGTCCTGTCTCTCTGTGCCAAACTTCAGCCAAATCTATGCCCTCCCCACCATCTAAGTAGTGTTTGAGTGCCGCGTCACCTATAAGAACTCTTCCTTTTAAATCTAAAATTTTTGCCAATTGATTAGACGAGGCAGAAGCAGGGTCGCTTTCATCTTCTCCTTTTAGCAACAGAACACTATAAACTTTTCTGTTTGCAATAATTCCAAGATTTGTACATTTACATTTTTGAGAAGTGATAGAGGAGATAAAAGCAGCATTTACTTCTCTTCTTTTGAGAGCTTTGTTGATTTGAGATGGGACAGCACGCTTATAGCGAAAGCTCATTTTAGTGGCACTGTTTTTTATGTAGCGTTTTAAAAAAACTTGAAAAGGAAGAAGGTTAAGATATGAGATAGAACCAAATAGCATATATTGTGTACTCCTCAAATCTAGATTTAAGCGTAATTATAGCAAACAACTTTTATAATCGCGTTATTATGTAAGGATATTATTATCCTATTTAGAAAGAGTTTATATATGATAAAAGTAGAATTTTTAGGACCCATTGGTAAAACACCTATGGAGATAGAAGCAACAACTCTTGCAGATGTAGCAGTTAAGCTTAAAGAGGAACAGGAGCTTGGTGCTTGGCTAGATAAGTGTGCTGTAGCACTAAATGACACAATGGTCAATGACTTGACTACAGTACTTAAGGATGGAGATAAAATCTCAATACTTCCTCCTGTATGTGGAGGCTAATTGGTGGAGCTTCATAGCGGATCTTTAGATACTAAAGAGATATTTGGACGTTGGCTTGATGAGCAAGCAAAGTCAAATTATGGTGCATACATCCCTTTTGTAGGAACTATACGTGCTGAAGATGGCATAGAGGCATTGAGCTTTGACATTTATGAGCCTATTTTACAAAAGTGGTTTGATGAGTGGCAAGAGAGGGCTAAAGTATTGGGTGCAGTAGTTAAAATGGCTCACTCCGTAGGTGATGTACCTGTGCATACCTCTTCATATGTTTCAGCAGTTTTTTCTCCTAGACGTAGAGTAGCACTGGAGCTTATAGATGAGTTTGTTGAAGACTTTAAAGCCAATGCTCCTATATGGAAGTATGATGTAAAAAATGGTGAACGAATTTATGCAGAAGATAGAAGTACACCTATGGATGGTGCAGGGTTGTTGAAGTAGAAACTTACCGAAAATAAGTAAAGCAAAGTAGTAGTTTTTGCTTTAACAAGTAAATTACAATACAAAGAAAGAAGAATATAATGGCATTTATGCATTTTGATGAATCGATAGATATAATAGAAAACCTTGAGATAACTAACTATAAAACAGAAAAACTTTACTTAGTAGATGCACTAGGGTATGTATTGGCTGAAGATATTTTTGCCAACCATAACTCCCCAGAATTTCCTACTTCTGCTATGGATGGATATGCAATTATCTATGAAGATATGACACTAGAGAGGCTCAAGATTGCAAGCATCAATCCTGCTGGGTTTGCTTTAAAGGAAGAGGCGATAGGGGGTACTTGTATTAAGACCTTTACAGGCTCATTGATGCCAAAAGGAACTGATACGCTCATTCCCATAGAAAACGTAGAAGTAGATGGTGAAGATATAATCATTAAAGAGGAAGTTCCTCAAGGATTTTCTGTAAGAGAAGTGGGTGAGAATTATGCTAAAGGAGAGTTGCTCATCCCAAAAGGTACCAAAATAGACTTTCCTCAGATAGGAGTTATGGCAAGTTTAAATATATCAACACCTCTTGTATATGAAAAACCAATAGTTGCCATACTCTCAACTGGTTCGGAGCTTTTGGAGTTGGGCGAAACGCAAACCAATGATGCACAGATAAGAAGTTCAAATAATTATATCTTAGAAGCTATTGTTAAAAAATATGATGGTATCCCACTTCAACTAGGGTGCATCAAAGATGATAAAAAGAGTATTACTAAAGCCATCTCTGATGCTTTGGCAAAGAGTGATATAGTTGTAACTACTGGTGGTGTTAGCGTAGGTGATTTTGATTTTGTTAAAGATGTTATAGTCGAGCTTGGCTGTGATGTACTGTTTAAGGGTGTACGCGTAAAGCCTGGACAGCATATTATGGTAGCAAGAAAAGAGAATAAATTTATAGTAGGTTTGCCAGGATTTGCTTACTCCTCTACAGTTACTGCACTACTCTATCTAGTTCCACTTATAGAAAAACTACAGCAAGGCAAATGCTCACTACAAAAAGTAAAGGCAATACTGAAAGAGTCATTTACTAAACGTACTAAAAAAGCTGAATTTACTGCTTGTAATATATCGTTGGTTTACGGTGAGTACTTTGTTGATTTTAAAGGTAAAAAGGTTGGCAGTAGTGCTATTTTAACAAACATGTTAGGCAGTTGTGCACTTCTTGTAACTAGTGAAGACGATATAGATAAAGCTGTTGGAGATACAGTGCAGGTTTTAGTTTTTTAAGATACAATTTATTATTAAATCCCTCTCAAATTAGATAATAATAGTTTATGCATAAGGTAGAATAGTTTATGAAACTTAGAAAACATTTTTTATCATTAGTATTGGCTCTTGCATTAGTTTTTGGTACACTCTTTATTTTTAAAAATAGAATTTTCAGTGTTTCTAAAAATACTATATCTAGTAATAAGAATGTAGCGTTAAAAAAAGCTTTATATGCAGGAGATATAGTTGTTCTTGGTACTTCTGAGTTGGAGTATTTTTATCAAAGATTTCTCCCGAATAATTTTTTTAACAATGAGCTAAATATATCTTTAACGGCAAATGGGGAAGCAGGCAATAGTAGCATGATTCATATAGCTCAGCTTATGGGCAACTATGATGATAAGATGAAAAAAAATGCCAAAGTCGTTATTATGTTTACGATGAGGGACTTGATTGAGTACAAAACACCAATTACAATGTTTTTAAAACACGTAAAACCTAGTATGCTCCACAATATATTTTTTGGAGACAATATTAATGACAGCGTTAAAGCTTTAATAGGTAAATACCTTTTAGATAATTTAAAGAGCATAAATAGTCCATCCTTAATTCACTATTACGGTGCAATCTATGGACTAGAAAATATAGATAAAAGAGTTTTGGATATTATTAAAATTTTTAATGCGTCACAAGAGAAGAAAAAGCTAAACAAAAAGAAAGATGGCAAAGAGCAATACGCAAGGGACATACCCACAGATAATTTTTTAGGATATGATTTAGATACAATAAAATATCTATATTATGAAGATAAATTTTCTGAATTGGCAGAAGATGACCAAGCTCTTTTTGCAGAGTTTATTAAGTTATTTGATTTTTATAGAGAGATGACAAAAAGTATCAAGCCTATAGTAGTTTTCGATAGTGCTAAAGCAGAAGAATTAAAACAAAAGGCTCTAAAGATGGATTTGAGTCTTTCAACCAATAATCCGTATGGTATTATCGATGCTTATTATATGCCAACTGAAGAACTTCAGTTTATAAAAACACCAAAATCTACTGAAAACAATGATGGGT
>JAUXGC010000051.1 GCA_030622375.1 Sulfurovum sp. | reverse complement strand
GATTTAGCATAATATATTCTAGCTTTACTATACTCTCCCATCATAGCATAGGTGTTGGCAATATTATAGAAGATTTTTTGTTTATGGTCTCTGGAGGTAGAGAGGATAGTGGCATAAGCTTTAAGTGCTTTTTTAAACTTATGGAGCTTATAGTAAGTACCAGCTAATGCAAACTGACTTTGAAGGGAGGGAGCATCTATTTTTTGAAGATATTTTTTTGTAGTGCTAAAGTCTTTTGCCCCATAATTTTCGTATGCTTTGCTTAAGTGATAAATATCTAACATAGATGCTTGTGTGTTTATGCCAAACAAAACAAAAAGAGCTATAAGATATTTTATGGCTTTAGTGTGTAGTATCAAAAAAAATATTAGAGCTAGAAAGAGAGGTATTTGATACAGCTCTATGTAGTGATATTGTGCTTTTGTTATCATTTCTGTTTGTTGACTATTTTGCTTAAGTGCATTTTCTAAACTCTTAGCTGTTGCAATGGCTGAGATAGAGGATGTAATATAGTGCCCTTTTGTCCTAGAAGCCAACTGTTTTAGCAAAGGATTGACGCGAGAAATAACAAGATTGTTTTCTCTGTCTTTAAGAAGTGAACCATCAGCTTTCTCTATTGTCGTACCCCTCCGTGTACCCAATGCTAAAATAGTTAAAGAGATCTTTGCATCGTTGACTTGTTGAGCCAGCCTGTCAAGGTCATCCTCTTCTCCTCCATCAGTGATAAGTAGCAGGTTTTTTTGTGACATCTTCATAGAAGTTATCTTTTTAAAAAGGTTTTTAAGGGAGGTTCCTTTTGTGAGTATATAATTTGGATTAAGACTCTTTAGGGCAGTGCGTATCATCTCGTGGTCAGTAGTTGAGGGAGAGAGTAGTAGTGGGTTGGTAGTAAATGCAATAAGCATAATGTTATCTTTGGCATTTTCCTTAAGTAGAGCATTGATTGTCTCTTTGGCAAACTCATAGCGTGTAGGACTTACATCTTTAGCTTTCATAGAGTAGGAGACATCTAGCGCAATAATAAACTCTTTGGCTTCTATGGTCCCCTCCCTAAAACCATTTTTTATAATGGGGTGACTTAGTGCTGCAATAATCAATATTAAAATAATTAGATGCATGGTTTCCACAACTCTTTTTTTCCTATATAAAAAAAGTACAATAATAGGAGCAAGTAGCCACAAAAAGTTAGGATATAGTAGGCTCACAACATACTTTTTCTTTGGTACAGGGTCCAAAAAAACAAAAGAATGAATGATATAATTAGAGGGAAAACTATAAGAGTTTTCTGATTAAGGTAGTTTTCTCCTCGGATAGGGCTTGGCTCTAAAGTATTTATCTCTTCATATATTTTAGATAGAGATTTTGCCGAATGAGCCGAGTAACTTTTGGCTCCACTTTCATTGGCAATAGTTTCCAATAGTCCCGCATCATAATTAGACTTTTTTCCTATACCTATAGTGTAAATCTTGATGCCTAATGTTTTTGCTTTGGCTACAGCGGACTTGGGAGAGATTTGTCCTGCATTATGGTGTCCATCTGTAATTAGAACAATAGCCCTATTTTTTGCCTTACCAAAAGAGAGAGTGCGTATAGATTGCATAAGTGCATCCCCAATAGCAGTACTCTCCCCAGCTATGCCTACTGTAGTCATTTCAAGCAGGTAGCCAAGTGACTCTAAATCATAAGTAAGAGGAGAAGCCGTATAGGCGAAAGTACCAAAAACAACAACGCCTATATTGTCATCAAAACGTTTTTTTGTAAACGCCTTTGAGAGCTCCAGTAGCACTTCATGCTTACTTTTAAATCTATTTTTTTTATCAAATCCACTTTGTGCCATAGAACCACTGGCATCAATAGCCAAAATAAGGTCACGACCTTTTTTGAATTGATTTGTAGAGGCATCATAGACAAATGGTTTTGCAAGAGCAAAAACTATAAGAGTATAAATAACTATTTTTAGCCAAGTCTCCATTGAAAAAATAAAACTCTGTTTACGAATCCACTCTAATTTAGAAAAGTAGTATATCTTGCTATATGGCTTACACCACAATAGGCACGGTAAAAGCAACAGAAGTAGTAGAAAATATGGAGATCCAAAGGTAAACTGCATAATAAGTATTTTAGCACTTCTCTGATAAGTTTACGATATAATCATTTAAATATGATATAAATTAAAGCTTTAATAAATTTTTTATAATTACCTAGAGAGCAAAATAAGGAAAAGTATATGCTAGAAATAAGGAAGAGCCTACAAATATGGTTGACAGGGATTATGGTATCTGTTTTTATGTTCTCCATGTATCCTACGGTGCTAGAGGCAAGCCAGTTGGGGTTTCAGAAGAGAGCTTCAGATGTAATATTAAACTCACTTAAAGTTCACCCAAAACATAGTTTTTTAAGAAAATTTTATACACAACTATTTTTTATGCCAGCTTGGGTGCGTGAGGGGTCTACCTCATCTGCAACAAAAGAATTTTTTGCTCACATTAAAAATGACATAACACTTTATAGAAATAGTAAACTCTATCAAGATACTGTGCTTTTAGAGGGTATGGCGAAAGAGATATACTCAAATCGCGGGACACTTGTCCAAAAGATAAATCTTGAATTTAAAATCTCCCAACTCTATAAAGGATATACTGATTATGCCTATTTTGGTAGTATAAATTGGGGTGCATTTCAAGCAAGGATTTCTAATCTTATGGTAAATGATGTAAGTACGGAATGGGTACTTCATAGACCAGACATTAACCCTGTTGGAATGGTTGAAAATACTTTACTTGGAGGAAGCTTAGGGGAGCAACTCCAAGATGCCATACCTAGTATATATAGGTATAAAGCACTTCAAAAAGAGTTACAAAGATACATGACTCTTAAGGCTAATGGTGGCTGGCAAAAAGTAGTGATATATGGTAAATTTAAGCTAGGAGCAGAGGAGAAAGGCATCCCTTCTCTTAGGGAGAGATTATCTATCACAGGAGATTATGTCTCTTGTGGCGAGAGTCAAGAAGGGCTAGTATATGATGTATGTCTACAAAAAGCAGTTAAGAAATTCCAAGCTCGTAATGGTCTTGCTGTAGATGGTGTTGTGGGGTCAGGTACACTACGGACTCACAATAGAAGCATAGATGATCGTATTATAACTATTCGTCTGAATTTAGACCGTATTAAGTGGCTCAATGAACAACACTCAAAGAGACATATTGTGATTAATATTCCAGACTTTAGGTTCTATTTTGAAGAGGATGGAAAGCTAAGGCAAACAATGAGGGTTGTTGTGGGTACGCCAAATCACCCTACTCCTATTTTTAGCGATATAGTAGAGTACATTGTGCTTAATCCGTATTGGAATGTCCCTACAAGCATTATTCAAAAAGAGTTTGTGCCTAAGCTGATAAAAAACTCTAATGCCATGAAAAAACAAGATATAGAGATACGCGATGGATGGGGTAAAAATGCAGAGCTCATAGATCCTTCTACTATTGATTGGCATAATTATGGTGAAGGCACACATATGCCTTTTCGTTTTGCACAAGTACCAGGAAATAAAAATGCTTTAGGAAAAGTGAAGTTCCTATTTCCAAATAAATTTGCAGTATATATGCATGATACACCTTCTAAAAGTCTGTTTGGAAAAAACAAAAGAGCCTTTAGTCACGGCTGTATTCGCCTTCAAAAGCCAAGAGAACTACTTAAAACTTTCTCTACGTTTAACAGTAATATAGATTTTGGAAAATCACAAGAAATATTGAAGGGCAAAAAGAAAACACGCATGAATCTCAAAGAGAGAGTGCCTGTCGATGTTATATATTTGACAGCTTGGGTAGATTACGATGGGGTTTTGCAGTTTAGAAATGATATATATAATTACGATAAGATGCAACTCAAATCATTTAGAAAGTGGTAGAGGTGCTAGATGGCTTTTAAATATGCGATTGTTTTAACAGGAAGCATATCAACAGGCAAAAGTACGGTAGCAAATTTTTTTTCTTCCGATGGATTTAGTATTATTGATGCAGATAAAATAGCTCATCAAGTATTAGATGAGCAACACAAAGTAATTGCACAAATGTTTGGAAGAAAACTTATAAAAGACAATATGATTGACAGAAAAGAGTTGGGAAGTATTGTCTTTAAAGACAATGAAAAAAGAGAAGAGTTAGAAGCATTGCTTCACCCTCTTATTTATGATAAAATAAAACAATTATCTAAAGAAGAAGATAAGTTTAAGAAACCATACTTTATAGATATTCCACTCTTTTTTGAAGGAGACAGATACTCTATTGACAAATCTCTTGTAATATATACAACAAAAGAGACACAACTTAAAAGACTTATGCAAAGAGATAAACATAATAGAAAAGAGGCACTCTCTCGCATAGAGATACAGATGGACATAGAAGAGAAACGGAAGCTAGCTACCTATGCTATAGATAACTCTGGAGATTTAAGTGAGCTTAGAGAAGAGTACGAAAGAGTTAAGCAGGAGATTTTAGGAGATTTTAAATGACAATAACCAAATATTCTGGCAATGGCAATGATTTTATTATGCTTGTAGCCAAACAAAAAGCAGACAGGTCAGAACTTGCTAAAAAACTGTGTCATAGACAAAATGGTGTAGGTGCCGATGGACTAGTAGTAATATTGCCACATGAGAAGTATGACTTTGAATGGGAGTTTTATAACTCTGATGGAAGTTATGCAGATATGTGCGGAAATGCTACTAGATGTGTAGCTCATTTTGCTCAAGAAAAAGGCATCTCCAAAGATAACACTTCAGAGTTTTTAACAGGAGCAGGGGTTATACGAGCAACAATCAATGGACTCTATGTGGTAAGCGATATGGTGAGCCCAGATATCCAAAAAGAAAAAATAATAGAGCATGGTGAAAATTGGTGGCTTATAGACTCTGGTGTACCACATTTGGTTGCTATTCGTGATGATATTGATACTTTTGACATAGAGCAAGCAAGAGAACTTCGTCACAAGTACAATGCTAATGTGAATATTTGTAAAATAGAAGATGATGTAATGTATGTTCGTACTTATGAACGTGGTGTGGAAGATGAGACTTTGGCTTGTGGTACAGGAATGGTAGCCTGTTTTATACGCTGTCATAAAGAGGAAACATCTTCAGACAGAGTAAAGGTTTATCCAAAAAGTGCTGATGAACTTTATGTTAGTTACGAAGATGGTGTCTATCGCTTTGGCGGAAAAGTAACTAAAATATTTGCTGCAGAAACATTTATTTAGTAAGAAAGTTAAGTCTCAAGAGTGCTTGGGCTATAGGTTAATTTTGGGAGTTACCAATAGTGCTATTAAGTATCTATTTGATATAATCCCACTCTATAAAAATATCAGTAAGACCGCGTAACTCAGTTGGTAGAGTGTTTCCATGACATGGAAAAAGTCAGCAGTTCGAGCCTGCTCGTGGTCACCATATTTTACTCTTTTTTATACCCCTGTACTTCTTAATTCATATTTATCAAACTTTTAGCTATAATATTCGCATTTTTAACGCGTGGCACAGTAAGCTACGATACATAAAGGCATAACTTGAACGAAAACATTATTGGATACATTGATGACCAAGGCAATCTTGTAGATACACAAAGTGTAGGAGAAAATTCTACTGCAATACCTATAGAGTATGATAATAGTGAAAACGCACTAGAAATCATAAGGCACTCTACCGCACATTTGATGGCACAAGCCATTACAGAACTTTACCCTAACTCACAGTTTTTTGTAGGACCAGTAGTAGATGAGGGGTTTTATTATGATTTTAGAGTGGACGAGAAGATAGGCGAAGAAGACTTGAAGTCTATTGAAAAAAAGATGAAAGAGCTTATTAAGAAAAAGTATAAAATAGAGAAGTATGAACTCTCGAAAGAAGAAGCTTTAGCTAAGTTTGCGAATGATGACTTAAAACAAGCAGTTATGTCACGCATTACAGATGACAGACTCTCTATCTATAAACAGGGTGACTTTGAAGATTTATGTCGTGGTCCTCATGTTCCCGCATTAAGATTTTTGCATAATTTCAAACTTACAAGAGTAGCAGGGGCTTATCTTGGTGGAGATGAAAATGCTGAAATGCTTACGCGTATTTATGGTATAGCCTTTGCCGATAAAGAGTCCTTGAAGAATCATATGACCATGCTGGAAGAGGCAAAAAAACGTGATCATCGTAAAATTGGGGCTGAAATGGGACTCTTCATGTTTGATGAAGCTTCGGGAGCAGGATTGCCATTTTGGATGCCACAAGGGGCAAAGCTTAGAGCAAAACTAGAAGATATACTACACAAGGCACACAGAGTTAGAGGGTATGAACCAGTACGTGGCCCAGAGATACTAAAAGCAGATATGTGGAGAACATCAGGGCATTATGCATGTTATGGTGAAAATATGTACCTTACTACTATTGACGAACAAGAGTATGGCATAAAGCCGATGAACTGTATAGGGCATATTCAAATTTTTAAACAGACACAAAAAAGTTACCGCGATTTGCCAGTAAAGTATTATGAATATGGCGTGGTACATAGACATGAAAAATCAGGTGTACTTCATGGTCTTCTTCGTGTAAGAGAGTTTACACAAGATGATGCACATATCTTCTGTGCTCCAGAGCAGATAGCTTCAGAAGTTATTGAAGTTGTAGAGTTTGTTGACTCTGTTATGAAGCTTTTTGGATTTGACTATACAATGGAAGTTTCAACCAAACCAGAAAAAGCCATCGGTGAAGATGAAGTATGGGAATTGGCAACGCAAGGACTTAAAGATGCGTTGAATGAAAACAACTTGCCCTTTACCATAGATGAAGGGGGTGGAGCATTTTACGGACCTAAAATCGATGTTAAAATTACCGATGCACTTGGGCGTAAATGGCAGTGCGGTACGATACAGGTAGATTTTAATTTGCCAGAAAGATTTGGTGTAGAGTATGTAGCCGAAGACAATACCCGCAGACAACCTGTTATGATTCACCGCGCTATATTGGGCTCATTTGAAAGATTTATAGCTATTTTAACAGAACACTATGCAGGAGAGTTTCCATTTTTCTTAGCACCAACACAAGTGATTTTTGTGCCTATTTCTAATGTTCATATCGATTATGCCGTATCTCTGAAAAAAAGATTGATACTTGAGGGAATAGACTCAGAAGTTTATGACAAAAATGATTCTCTAAATAAACGCATTAGAACAGCTGAGAAGCAGAGAGTACCGTATGTAGTCATCGTTGGAGATGAAGAGGTTAAGAAAAAATCTGTAGCTATCAGAAACAGACGAACACGAGAGCAGTATAATCTTACACAAGATGAATTTATGGTAGAATTATCCCAACAACTTCAAGAAGGTAAAATTTGAGCAGACAAAACGACAGGAACAACAGAGGTAGAAGAAAAGCTGATGATACTATTATGAACGATGCTATCAGGATTAAAGAGCTTAGAGTATTGGGAGATGATGGCGAACAGTTTGGTATTATAACTCGTGAAGAAGCGATGCAGATAGCAGAAGATAAAGGTTTAGACCTTGTACTTATGTCTCCAGATGCAAAGCCACCTGTTGCCAAGATTATGGACTATGGTAAACATAAATATGAACTTGAAAAGAAGAAAAAAGAGGCTCGAAAGAACCAAAAAAAGATAGAAGTTAAAGAGGTAAAATTCTCTTGTAAAATTGCAGAAAATGATATTAACTATAAAGTAAAACATGCAAGAGAGTTTCTTGAAAAAGGAAAACATGTAAAACTTCGTGTTTTTCTAAGAGGTCGCGAGATGGCAAACCCAGAGTGGGGTGTTGCCGTACTTAAGCGTGTTTGGCCTATGTTGGAAGATGTTGGCAATCTAGAGAGTAATGCAAGTCAAGAGGGCCGCTATATAAATATGTATGTGACTCCGCTAAAGAAATAATTTTTCTTGTAGCGTGGGCATTCCTGCCCCACGCCGAACGCAGTGAAAAAATCACATATCAATTATAAGCAATTGTTTGTGGGCAAGAATACCCACACCACACTACTCATTTATCTCATAAATACAATTTTATTTTACACTAGAAAACATCATTTAAAGTACACTTTATAAATATTTTAGAAACTTTGGATATAATATCGTCCCATTTTATGCTATTTGATGTAGTATGAGAAATAACTAAGGGAGTAAGCATATGCCAAAAATGAAAAGTGTAAAAGGCGCTGTAAAGCGTTTTAAAGTTAAAAAAAGCGGCAAGATCAAAAGAGGAACGGCGTATAGAAGCCACATTCTTACTAAGGTTGACGGTGGTCACCATAG
>JAUXGC010000086.1 GCA_030622375.1 Sulfurovum sp. | reverse complement strand
GAATGGCTATATTCATTTTATTTCCTTTTGTTTATTCAAATTTCCTGTTATTTGACTTGTGGCGTTGCTTCTCTCCTTACTTTTCTAGAAAAGTAAGCAAAAGTCGTCATGGCTCTCGCATCGCTCTGCTTTCAAAGGCGTTCACCACGACATTATTGAATGGAAAAGAGCTTTAGAGCATCTTCGCAAATTCGCCAAAAATATATGCACTCTCATGTGGTCCTGGACTTGCTTCTGGATGATGCTGTACTGACATACTTGGAGAGTCGTTATATTTAAGTCCCTCAATGGTGTTGTCAAATAGGTTTATATGTGTCACTGTCGCCACTTCTGTAATATTGTTTGGTACATTATAGTTGTGATTTTGTGCAGTAATTTCTACTGCACCTGTTGCATTGTTTTTCACAGGATGGTTTCCTCCATGATGACCAAATTTTAGTTTATAAGTATCATACCCATGAGCGATAGAGAGAAGCTGATGTCCAAGACAAATACCAAAGAGTGGTACTTTATGTGCGATGAGTTTTTTAATTTTCTCTTGCTCATCTTTCAAGATAAGTGGGTCACCCGGTCCATTTGAAAGGAATACTCCATCGATCTCTTTAGCATCAATCTTAGAGATAATCTCTTCAGCACTTATAGAGTTTGGTACCACTGTCACTTCCATACCAGCATGCGTAAGCTCATTGAGGATATTTCTTTTAATACCAAAATCAAGAGCAATAATCTTTTTTGTAGTTTTTGGTGCATCATATGCAAATGTATCTGTATTATAACGAGCTTGGGTATGAATATAAGACTCTTTGGTGCTCACTTCTTCAATGTAGTTCACTTCTTCAATACGCGGTGATGTTTCAAGCACTTTTTTAAGTTCGCTCAACTCATGTATTTGGGTAGAAGCTACCATCATCATGGCACCTTCATCTCTAAGCATTTTAGTCAAAAAACGTGTATCTATTTCAGTGATACCAAGTATATTTTCTCGTTTTAATAATGTTGCTAAGCTCTCTTCACATCTAAAATTAGAAGGTCTATCTTGATACGAACGCACAATAATGCCTTTACAGTGAGCACTCCTACTCTCCATATCTTGTGTATTGCAACCCACATTACCAATTTCGGGCATTGTAAATGTTACAAATTGTCCTGCATAAGATGGGTCAGAAACAATCTCTTGGTATCCAGTCAAAGAAGTGTTAAAAACAATCTCTCCAACAGATGTACCCTCTGCCCCAAAACTTTTTGCCTCAAGCATCAATCCATTTTCAAAATATAAAGATATTTTTTTATGACTCGGCATTTAGTGCCTCCCTGCATTGTATTTTAATACTTATAATTCTTATCATTACAACATGCCTCTTTTAGAGAGCTCTTCTTGATAAAACCTTTCATACAATAATTCATAATCTTGTGAACCCGGAACTACTTCTTTCTCCATGCCTCTAATCTTATCATACACAATATCATCTATCTCATCATACGCATCAGCAAAAGCTTTAAATGCTTTAAAAATAACATTTTTTACCTGATTCTCATTAACATCATACTCGGCTAAGTAATTTTCATACAACTCATCTAAAATAAGGTGTGCTAAGTCATTATAACGATCATCATAATTCATAATAACACCATGTTCTGCAGCCATTTTCTTTTTAATCATAAAAAAGAGTTGTCTCTCATCTGCATGCTGAAACTCTATCTCATCATAGTTTTCATCAAGAATCTTTTTAACTTTTTCATCTAAAGCATACTCTTTTGCAAGATTTTCATCTATGATTATTTTGCATGCTTCAACAACTGCTTCTCTACCTTTAGGCATAGTAATAAAGGGTGCATTGGCTAAATCAATACCGATTTTAGTTGCTACATATCCTGTTTGTTGTGGTTTAAGTCTCATCATTTACCCTTTATTTTATCTAATTGGACGCCATTTAGGCAAAGCCCAAATGACTTACGCTAACGCTATGTTTTCTTCAGCAGAAAGCTCATAGCACTAGTGCTATTTTATCGTATTATTGTATCTTTTCTCTCTGGACTTGTTGAGATAATCCCTATTTTAGTCCCTATCATTTCTTCAAGTGCAAAAATATATGATTTTGCTGTCTGTGGCAACTTATCAAACTCTCTTACACCTTCAGTTTTATCCCAACCTGAAAAACTTATGTAGATTGGTTTTGCATCATTAAGGTCATAGGGTACATAATCCACCTCTTTGCCCTCTACTTCATATGCTACACACACTTTTACTTCATCAAAACCATCGAGTACATCTAGTTTCATTAGTGCTACCTGATCAACACCATTGACACGAACAGCATGACGCATGGCTACTGCATCAAACCAACCACATCTTCTTGCTCGTCCAGTAGTAGTACCAAACTCATGTCCATTTTTGCGAAGAGTATCACCCTCACTTCCAAAGTCTTCGCTAGGAAAAGGACCATTACCCACTCGTGTACAATATGCTTTAGCGATACCTGTTACTTTTCCAAGGTCTTTGGGGTTAATGCCAAGACCAGTACATGCACCAGCACTGACAGTTGATGAGGATGTTACATAGGGATAAGTACCATGGTCGATATCTAACATTGTGCCTTGTGCGCCTACAAGAAGGATTTTTTTATCCTCATCCATAATCTTCCACATAAGTTGGGTTGTATCAGTGATATAGTTACCGAGTACTCTCTTATAATCTTCCAATTCTGCCAAAAGCTCTGCCTGAGTTGGCAACTCAACACCCATTGCATCAAAGATAGATTTGTTCATCTCAAAATAAGCAACAATCTTATCAGTCAGCTTTTTAGGATTAAGAAGTTCCCCAAGTCTGTGTCCTACTCTAGCAATCTTATCACCATAAGCAGGCCCAATACCTTTTCCTGTAGTACCAATAGCTTTATCGCCTTTCATGCGCTCTTTGGCTTGGTCAATGAGCGCGTGATAAGGAAAAAGTACATGTGCTTTATCTGAAAGAAAAAGTCTTCCTTTAAGGTTATCAAACTGCTCCATCTCTTTAATGAAATCTTTTGGAGAGAGCACCACACCATTTCCTACGATATTTTTAGCACTAGGGTTAAGTACACCAGAAGGGATAAGGTGCAGTCCATACTTTTTATCACCGATAACAATAGTATGCCCAGCATTGTGTCCACCTGCAAAACGACATACATAATCATGTGTTTGTGCCATATGGTCAACAATTTTCCCTTTTCCCTCATCTCCCCACTGGAGACCTACTATTAAATTTGCTTTGCTCATTTTACTTCACCTTAATGTTCATTTTATTGCTGATACACTCATCTGTATAGAGTGCAAATCCTGCTGCTTCCACACCATCTATATTATAGATTCCACCTTTGGCTAAAAGGCTATTACCTTCAAACATTCTAAATGTTAATGAATCATAATATCTCATCTTTGCATAAAAGAGTGGAGAGATAACCATAGGGCTATACTTCACTTTTTCGGTGGCTGATTTTATTTTTTCAAGCTCCAAAGCAATGTCATCAGGAAACATACTTAAATCATCTAAATCACTTACAGAGTTTACTCTAGCCAACTTCTCTATCCATGGTAAATCTACTGCAAGAATCTGTTCCACGTTCATTGACTTTAAAACATTTAAAGAGATACCATACTTTTCGTTTAGTAAATGAGGAATTCGTATATTTGAAATTTGCATTATAGGCTCTATCTGGAGCTGCTTTAAAAGTAAGATAGTTGTTTTCGCTATCTTCTCAAAATTACCACCTATTACCTCAGCACCTATCTGATACTGCTCTTTGGTTGGAAAACTCACTGTAGGCTGAATATAAAACCACTTTTTAGACTCCGTACTGCGTCCCAATCTTTTAGTCACAATACGTACTACATCTGCTGTGGAGTCTGCACGAAGTGTTACTTCATGATTCTCTTTGTCCCCCAACCTTACTAATGGTTTTTTATCATCAAAAGATTCATGCTGGTGATACGAAAAGAGTGGGGTTACTATCTCCTCAAAACCCAAATTACCAAGTATTTCTGCTGAGATGAATTCTATCTCTCTTTTTACTTTGGCAGATTTGCCAAAATAAAGTTTAGACCCGCTAGGGATTTCATGTTCAAATATCATTATTTTTCTTCTTTTTTAAGTATAGATTTAAAATACTCTTCATTAAAAACACGAGATGCCGTACCATCAAACTCTCTGCGACCAAGTTTGGCAAGGGCAAGTTCTACTGCATTAACAACCCATACCATTTCATAAGGCTCTATAAATCCCATTTGATTGATACGGAAAATTTTTCCTTTTAAATGGTCTTGCCCTCCTGCCACATTGACACTAAAGTCTATTTTTAACAGGTTACGAATCTCTGAAGCATTTTCATCGTCTATTGTAGTCATGGAACGTGCTGGTGTAATAGGGTATGAGTGCAGCCCAATAGCTTCTAAAGCAAAACGTGTTGCTTTGGCACGACGTGCGGTATCGCAATATAGTTTTCCTATACCGCCATTAGCTTCTATCTTCTGAAGTACTGAACGAAGTCCAATAATCAGTGTAGTAGTCGCCGTATAGGCTGTAGTATTTTGGGATTGTTTTTTAATTTCATAGGCAAGATTAAGATAATACCCCTTACCCTTGCCTATCTTTGAAATAGCAGTATTACTTAGCCCAAGAATAGAGAGACCAGGTGGCAACATAAGTGCCTTTTGGCTCCCTGCAATAAGACAATCTATATTCTCAATATCTATTCTCTCTACACCAACAGCCGTAATACCATCAGCGATTATCATAATTTCAGGATTTATCTCTTTAACGGCTTTTGCTATCTCTTCTACTGGATGACGAAGTCCGCCAGCAGACTCTGATATTTGTACTGCTACAGCATCTATGTTTGGATTATTCTTCACAGCTTTGACCACAGCTTCTACGCTTACTGGTGTATCCCACTCGTTTTTAATCTCTACATTTTTCAATCCACAAGCCAATGCAATTTTTCCAAACCGTTCACCAAATTTACCTGAATTGACAGAAAGTAGAGTATCGTGGCAAAGATTTGTTACCGCTGCTTCCATTGCACCCGTACCTGTAGAAGCAAGTATAATCACTTCATCTGTACTAAGAAGCTTAAAAAGCAATTCACGCGTATCTGCAAAAATTGCTTCAAACTCTGCTGTTCTGTGATGCAGTGTTTCGCATGCCATCTCTACACGAGCAAACTCTGGTACTGGCGTTGGTCCTGGTGTAAAAAGTAGCATAAATATCCTCATAATTACCGTTTATGTTTAACGGCATAATTACGTGAATTATATCCAAAAAGAAGTTAGAGTAAAGTAGTTTACTTTGAAAAAAATCAAGATATAAATGCCATAGCAGAAGATTTAAACAAAACCTATGAACTATTTAGCAAGCAGTACTGTTTGCTGTCCAATCTCTTTATATCTTGCATAATAGTGTTCAACAAACTCTTTTATCTCTTTTTTTACTGGTAAATATATACCATTTTCTTTACTTGTATACTTATCCAAATAAAGATTTGCATCTGTTTTTAAAAGGTAATTCTCTACCAACTCTCTGTAGGCACTCTGGTAGATTTTTTTCATAGTATCATACTTACTGTAATCTATATGTATCTGTTT
>JAUXGC010000170.1 GCA_030622375.1 Sulfurovum sp. | reverse complement strand
GATAGAGTGAGCCTCTTGTACTTGTCCATCCTCGTCTTGGAGGAGGTAGCTAAGCTGTCCATGAAGTACGCCAGCACTCCCTTTGGCAAGAGAACAGCCATGTTTGGAGTCCAAGCCAAGCCCACCAGCTTCTATGCCTATGCACTCCACGCTCTCATCTTCTAAAAAGTGGTTAAAGATACCCAGTGCATTTGAGCCTCCACCGATACAAGCTATTATTTTATCTGGTAAACACCCTTCAACGCTATTTAGCTGTGCTTTTGCTTCCCATCCTATAACAGATTGTATATCTCGAACCATCATAGGGTAGGGGTGTGGTCCTGCTACGGTTCCTATGAGATAGTAAGTATCTCTTGCATGTGTTACCCAGTGTCGTATGGCATCGTTCATAGCATCTTTAAGTGTTTTGCTTCCTGACTCAACAGCATGTACTTTCGCACCAAGCAGTTTCATACGAAATACATTTAACTCTTGTCGTTCCACATCTTTTGCACCCATAAATACTTCACACTCAAGTCCAAAAAGAGCAGCTACAGTAGCAGTAGCCACTCCATGTTGACCTGCCCCTGTTTCAGCTATGATTTTTTTCTTGCCAAGTCTTTTTGCAAGTATAGCTTGAGCTACACAATGGTTAATCTTGTGCGCTCCTGTATGGTTTAAATCTTCACGCTTAAGATATATTTTTGCATCAAGTTCTTTAGAGAGGTTCTCAGCAAAATAGAGTGCAGAGGGACGACCTACATAGTTTTTATAATAATAATCTACTTCAGACCAGAAATCTTTGTCAAAACGCACAGCTTCATAGTCAAGGCGTAACTGCTCAAGTATAGGCATAAGGGTTTCAGGTACAAAACGCCCTCCATATCCTACTTGGCCATCTTCTATGCTGCCAAAGTGTCCGTTATCATCTGGGTCATGTGGACTGGGTTTTGGGATATATATATCTTTGTGTAAGTTCATCTGCTTCTCTCATTTATTAGTATTTGGATTATAGCGTATGAAGGTTAAGGAGAGCTCTAAAGTAGCTATTTGTGATATAATATAGTTATAACATTATGGGAATTATAGATGAATAGAAGAGATTTTTTATTGACTGCTGGGATTAGTTTGGTGTCGGTATCTGCATATAGTTTTGGTAACAGTATCAAACCGTTGATTGAGGCTAAGTCAGAAAAGGTTGCATTGATATTTGGTACGAGGTATGGTGCGACAAAAGATATAGCAAAGTGGATAGCCAAAGGTATGGGAAGTGCTGTAGATATACTCAATATTGAAACTATTAATTTTGATGAGATACTTAAAAAATATGACAAGTTTGTCATTGGGTCAGGTATTTGGATAGATGGTCCACATAAACGTTTAGTAGAGCTTCTCTCTATACATAAAAAGCAGATAGAGCCAAAGATTATTGCTTCATTTATTGTTTGTGGAACTACTGGTGAAGATGATGCAGGTATGGCTAGAATAGAGGGATATTTTAAACGTTTTCATAAACCTTTAGAGAGTAAACCCAAACTACAGAAACATTTTGGCGGGAGGATGATTATTGAAAAGTTAAGTGAAAAAGATAGAAAGCTTTTAGATAATTTTTATAGAAATATTTTAAAGAGAGAGTTTAAAAGTTGGGATAGAACCAAACCTAAAGAGGTTGAAAAGTTTGGTAGTGAGCTTCTCGTAAATATAATGGCTCAATCTATTTCAAGTACAGAATAGACAGGTGCAGCTATGCCTGCTTTTCCATTTAAAAACCCAAGTTCCATGATGAAACACGCTTCAACGCAGATAGCACCCACTTTGTTTATGAGATTTGCTGCTGCAACAGCTGTGCCACCTGTAGCTATGAGGTCATCTATGAGTAAGACTTTCGCATTTTTTACATCATTAAAAGCATCAATATGTACTTCTACTTCATCAAATCCATACTCTAAAGAGTACTTCTCTGCAACTGTCGTGTAAGGGAGTTTTCCTTTTTTACGAATGGGCACAAACCCCAAACCAAGTCTATCTGCTAAGATAGAACCAAAGATGAAACCTCTAGCATCTATGCCCGCAATATAGTCTAAATCATAGGTTTTGTAGCGTTCTTCAATATGTGTCATTAGTGTATTTAGTGCTTTTGGATTGGAGAGTAGGGTTGTGATGTCTTTAAATATGATACCTGGTTTTGGAAAGTCTTGGATGTCTCTGATGCTGTCTAAGATTATTTTTTTGTCTTTTGTTGTTAGTGTAGTCATTGTTTTTCCTCATTTGTGGGGTGTGCTTAATCGCCACACACGTTGCATGTATCTTCTCTTCACCGGTATGTATAACTTATTCAAGGAACATTATAGGCACTTTGTTGCTACTCTCCATAGTGTGACCACATTCTAGAGACTCTTACTACTTTATCTAGTTCTTTTATTTCATAAACAATTCTATGTTTGATATTTATTCTTCTTGAATATGAACCATTTAAATTGCCAACTAATTTTTCATAAGGTGGTGGATTTTGAAATGGATTTTTTTTAATAATCTCAATTAATTCTTTGGTTTTTAACTCTAAGTTAGCACTTGATAGTTTTTTCGCATCTTTCAGTGCTAATTTACTATAAAGTATTTTATACCCTACCATTCAATATCTTCACTAAATTCACTATCTGGTGCGTTCATTGATTCTTGTATTGAAGATGCCATCTTTGGTATAGTATTTAAATACAATGTCTCTTCTATTGCATTCCAATCTTCTTGAGAAAGCATTACAGCATTATTTCTTTTTCCAGTAATAAGTATGGGTTCGTGTGTTTGTGCCGCTTCATCCATTACATTATAAATATCTGCTCTAACTTGACTTACTGACATAGTTTTTATCACAGGATACCTTTGTATTGATTTTCTATATTGTACTGAATATCGTACGCTTTGTCAATAGGTGATACTGTCTTGAGATAACAGTTGTGGTGAGCAATAGTTGAACCTTCAGGGTCAACTATTGCTTTCTAAGGTTTTGTTATATACCTATTTAGTATTTTTACATTTTATATATTTTGACTTAATGGTAAAAACGGGGGTCTAAAAACCTCTTCAAAGTACGGTACAATGGGTAGAAAATAAGGAAAAGTTACAGATGGCTGTAAAAAAACACCAAAATTTGTCCAAAGT
>JAUXGC010000164.1 GCA_030622375.1 Sulfurovum sp. | reverse complement strand
TTAAATCAAAGGCAGAACTTGCTTGTGCTGCGGCCTCTATAAACATAGCCAAAGTAGGTGTATCGTTAAAAGTACAAAGTACATCAACAATATTATCTTGTTTCCCACTCACTTCTTTTGCAAATATAAGTGGCTCTTTATGTGGTAAATTTATAGTATCATCTCTATGATATTTGGCTTATCCATATGCATACTTTTCGCAATATTCAGCATATGATCAAGAGATTTAGGTGTTTTAACTCCATTATTTATGTTGTTAAGATCGATAGTTGCCTCTTCATCTGTAAATCTTACCTTTAATGCAACCCCAGATTCTAAAAAATCTATACAAGAGCTCACCTCTTCAATCTTATCTATATTCAATGTTTCCGTTGCCAATAACAATAGAGTATCCCCATCTAGAGATTTTATGGCACCTGATTTCAATATCTTTAACGAAGTATTATCTCCACTGGAGATAGTCATAATTTCATTTTTATTATCACTTAACATAGAGAGATAAGAAACTGCCGTATTGTAAACTGAATTTTGGAAATGTGTAGGACTAATGGGCTCTTTTGAATTTATTGAATTTAAGATATTAGCTGTTGCGCTTAATTCTCCAAAACTACTACCATAAATAATTCTACCATTCGAAAAAGAGACTTTATCAGCTAGATAAATAGCTATTTTTGCTGCTCTTGTCAGCCTTCTTCTTACTACCATTTTGGGAACAAGCTCTTTTGTGTTGAGCTCTTCTATTACTTTAGGAGCATAAACATAAGCACTGTCAAGAATCTCTAGATTAATTGTCATTTACATTTTCCAAACACTAGACTACAGTTGTTACCACCAAAAGCGAAAGAGTTACTAAGTACATAGTTAATTTCATCTTCTTTACTAATCAAAGGCAAATTAAGATTTGTATTTTCTGGCGTATCCAAAAAGGTGTTTTTTGGATACTTTTGTTCTTTAAGTACCATGCATGATATTATTGCTTCTAATGCTCCTGCTGCACCTAGCGTATGCCCAGTAACAGACTTAGTAGAGCTCACACAAGGTCGATGGGGGAAAAGCGTAGCAATAGCATTTGCTTCTGCATTATCATTTGCTATTGTACCTGTACCATGGGCGTTGATATAATCTATCTGCTTGGACTCAATAGATGCAGACTTCAATGCCTGGGACATAGCTGAAATGGCTCCTTTCCCGTCAGGATGAGGATGAGTCATATGATATGCATCTGAACTATATCCTACTCCACAAACTTCAATAGCATTGTCAGAAGATTCACTTTCCAATAATAAGCAGGCGATAGCTTCTGCTACATTCATACCATCTCTATCTGCATCAAAAGGTTTACATGGAGTTGAAGACAATACACCTAGGGTTAAAAAACCACCGACTGTGATTTTAGACAAACTGTCCACACCTACGACAAGCGCATTTTTATAAACTCCCTTAGACAAAACTTCATATGCATAACCTATCGCATTTGCACTAGAAGTACATGCCGTAGAGAAAGAAATGTCATCATAAAAATCAAACTTCTCATTTATAATATTTGCAATGGCATTAATGTGATGAAAATCAGGATCAATATTTTTATAATTTTGTGTTTTAAGATATATCTCTTCAGTAGTATTCATTCCGCCTACAGAAGAGCCTATGATTAAGAGTGTATCATTAAAATCTTCCAGTTTACTCTGGTCCAAAATATTTTGACATTGTAGTAGAAGTGCATCATAGAATGCACTAGTTGAACATAGTTTTCCTATCGCAGGTTGTGCTTCAAAGAAATAATTCTTGTCTTGTTTTATACCACTGTTACCATCGCATATATTGGTAAACAGTGTTTTATCATCATCGCCTGCACAACTAACAGAAGAAGTAGCTGTTATAAAAATCTTATTCTTTATTTTCATTAATATAATTTAAAAGGCTTTGGACTGATGCAAAAATAGTACTATATAGTGTAGAATCTGAAATTCTTACACCATATTCTTTTTCAATAGCTAAAACTAACTCAATAGAATCAACAGAATCTAATCCTAATCCATCATCGCCAAAAAGTGCATCATTATCATTAATCTCATCAGGAGTTATATCCTCAAGATTCAAATATTTTATTAATATTTCTTTAAAACTTTCACTTGTTATCATTATATATCCTAATCTCAGTATCTCGCACTTTGTGGCATTTTACACTATTGTCACTTACAATTAGAATTTATAGCCAAAGTACGTATATAAAAATCCTGTGGTATCCAGATCTTTAAAACTAAAACCAGGAACATAAACGAAATTCATACTAAAATCTTCGTAATAAAATGTAACTGTAGGCCCTACTCCACCAGTAAAACCATAATCTCCATCATCACGACTTAAATCATCATCAGTATAAATCTTTTTTATCCCAAAAAAACCACTTAGTCCAATCGCTGTATCGATGACTCCAGTATCAAAACGATAAGAATGACCCATTCCGACAACAAACTGTGGATTTTCAAAAGAATCATTAAAAAGTAGAACATTGGTTGCAAAATAAAGTTCATTATAATCATTGAAAAAGCTATATTCATATCCTGCTCCATAGTTGAAAGAATTATACTCTTCACCAAAACGATCATAAGTATGTTCATGTATAGTAAATCCACTTACAAGCACTCTTTGTTCATTGGCAAAAACCAACCAAGGCAACAAAAATAAAATAATATATTTCATTTGCATCATTCTATTATTTCCAATACGTGTTCAGACGTACATTCCACCCTTTACGCCAGCGCTCTTCACCTCGTGCAGGAGGAGAATTTTTAATACGTCTGCTTAGCATACGGCTTGCAGACTGAGCAAAGGCTTTTTGCTTGTTAGACTCTTTTGGATCCATATGTTCAAGCACCTGTAACAGTCCCCAACCTTGGCCATTGTAACGTTCGCTTTTAAGTGTGCCCTCCCCTTTAAAATTCGTATAATCCAAAAGTACATAAAGACCTCTCTCATTGACTGAACCATCTTTATGATGCATCACTTCATCAAAACGTTTTTTAACAAGCGCTTCTCTTTGAGGATCATCAATACTTTCTAACATTTGAGGGAGTGCTTGGCTAAGACGCTGTGCCATGAACTCAGCGTGGTAAGAAAAAGTAGATTTTAGAAAATTAAAAAGTTCCATGTACTGCTTTGTTTTGGCTTTTTTTGCAAGAAAAAAAGCCTCTTTTG
>JAUXGC010000162.1 GCA_030622375.1 Sulfurovum sp. | reverse complement strand
TAACACATGGCTTATGTGGCATAAATAATGGGGTCTACTACACCAGCTTCTTTAAAACCACGCAAACGCAACCTGCAACTATCACATACACCACAGGCTAACTCTTCGTCCTGATAACAACTCCATGTATCTTTTAGTGGTACACTCAACTCTAAAGATTTTTGTACAATTTGACTTTTTCTCAAAGCTACAAGAGGCATCTTTATCTTTAAATTTGTCTGCTCTTTCGTTCCAAGATTAATAGCTTTTTGCATCTGCTCTATATAACTCTCTCTACAATCAGGATAACCACTGCTATCCTCTTCAACCACTCCTATAAAGAGTGCCTGTGCATTATGTTTTTCAGCTATAGCAGATGCAATAGAGAGAAAAATACCATTTCTAAAAGGAACATAAGTATTTGGAACCCCTTCTTCTACTCCATCGGTGGGAACATCTATGCTCACATCTGTTAAAGCTGAAGTGCCTATCTGTTTAAAAAAATCCAAATCAATTTCATAAGATTTTTTAGCATTTACATATTGTGATATCTTTCTAAAACACTCTAATTCTTTGGCTTGAGTGCGTTGTCCATAATTAAAATGTAAAGCTATAATTTCATAACCATCTTTTTGTGCTATTTTGGCACTCAGCGCACTATCCATACCTCCAGAAATAATACAAACAGCTTTTTTATTCATTATTGAATTTCCTTGTTAAGCATTTACTGCTATTTTACCAAGATTTGGGTAAACTTCAGCATGCTAATAGACTTAGAGAATAAAACAACATTTCAGTTTGATATATCAGTACTGGAAGAGATAGCTTCAAGTCTTATATCAAAAGAGGTAGAGCTTGTTATCGTAGATAATTCAACTATGAAAACACTAAATAGAGAACATAGAGGCAAAAACACTCCTACTGATGTTTTGAGCTTTCCAATGGAAGCTCCTTTTACTCAGCAATCTATATTTGGTATGCCTTTGGGCTCTATTGTCATCTCTAAAGATTTTATACTAGAGGGAGCAGATAAGTTTGAGCATAGCACACAAGATGAGCTCTCTTTACTTTTCATTCATGGTTTACTGCATTTGATTGGCTTTGACCATGAAACAGATAATGGCGAGATGAGAGTCAGAGAAAAAGAGATTATCGAGGCATTCAATCTCCCTTCAAGTCTTATAGTAAGAACAACTATTTAAAGGAAATTAATGGATTTTGTCTTTTTCATTATTGCAATGGCTATGCTAATTTGGGGTGCGGATTTGCTTATTGATCAAAGTGAACGCATCGCTTTAAAATTTAAAATACCAGAATTTATCATAGGAGCAACACTCATTGCGCTAGGTACATCCTTGCCAGAAATGGCAGCAAGTATAGTTGCAAGTATGGATGGGAAACCAGATATTGCTATAGCTAATGTCATAGGAAGTAACGTACTCAACATTACCCTAGTATTGGCAACTGTTTTTATTATCTCTAAAAACATTAATCCTGCCAGAGATTTTTTTGCAAAAGACAGTACTTGGGCTTTAGTACCAGTTCTTGTATTTATTTTAATGATACTTGATGGTATTATCTCTAGGTTTGATGCTACACTCCTACTGCTTTTGATGGGTGCATATCTAATATTTTTAATTCAAGATGCTAAAAATATACCTGAAGAAGATTTAGAAGATTTTGATGAAAAAACTTTTTCATGGGCAAAAACCATACCTATTCTATTTGGCGGTTTTCTTTTGGTTATCATTGGTGCACACTTTACTGTAGATAGTGCTTCTTCTATAGCTAGAACTTTTGGTATTAGTGAATGGATTATTGGTATTATTATGATTTCGCTAGGAACTTCTATGCCTGAACTAGTAGTCAGTATTACTGCTTCAATGAAAGGTAAAGTCGATATGGCCATAGGAAATATCATAGGCTCAAACATGGCAAACACTACAGTGGTACTAGGCGCAGCAGCTCTGGTAAACCCCATGCCTATCAATGCATCTATATACCTCTTTGATATTGCTACTATGATTGTAGCCACACTTCTTCTTGTGTTTATAACTGCAAACAAACTCTACAATAAATCAGCAGGAATAAGCCTAATTATTATTTTAGGACTATTTTTAAATAATACTTTGCAGAGTATATAAAATTTATCCGTAAAATTCGGGTATAATTGCACAAAAAATATAAAGAGATATTATGTGCGATTTTAATACTTTAACAGATGAAGCCAAAAAGCTTCATCACGAAAAACTACTTCAATGTGCAAATAGCTTTGGTGGGAAAAATTTCTTTCTACAGCTTCTTGAAGCTATCCGTGAAACAAAGCCTCATCCTCTATTGGCTCACAATAGTGAATTTAGTATGAGTCTTGGGAACATCAAGTGGAACAAAGTTATATTTAACGATAAACTCCAACTCATACTTAAAGCAAGAGTAAATGAAAGAGAACAAGACAATCTACTTGTGAACCCTGATGAAAAAAACTACAAAAAAATACTCAACGCAGTAAAAACTATAAAGCCTATCGTATTTCATGTAAATCCGTTACACAAAGAAGATGGTTCAGGATTTTTCTTTCAGCCTTTTGATGTAATCGATAACAATACAACAAAACTCAACCTTGTATTTGATGCACTCTTTTTCTGCTCAGTAGATGCAGTTAAAAAAGCACTAAACTACACACCAAAAGTTTAAATATGAGTGGCACTAAAAGAGCAAATATCAAGTATGGTTTGGATGTGGGAGTCGTACTAAAAGAGGATCAATCTACAGGCAGACTTACCTACGGAAAAGTACAAAAAATTCTCACCAATTCCCCTACTCATCCCCACGGTATAAAAGTTCGTCTAAACACAGGTGAAGTAGGCAGAGTCAAAGAGATAGTATGACACTCTTTATAGATGGTGATGCATTCCCAAATCTTCTTAAACCCATAGTCTTAAGAAGTATAGAGCGTTTGTCTATAACCACCAAAGTTGTAGCCAATAAAAAAATCAACATAGGCAAATCAAAACATATAGAGTATCTTATAGTAGAGCAAGGTGCAGATGAAGCCGATAAACACATAGTTGAGCTATGCCAAGAGAGTGACCTTGTCATAACCGCAGATATCCCACTAGCTGACAAAATCATATCTAAAAATGCTCACGCCATAGACCACAGAGGCGAACTATACAGCATAGACAACATAAAACAGTACCTAGCTATGAGAAACCTAATGGAGAGTATTAGAGAGAGTGGAGAGATGACAGGAGGACCAAAAG
>JAUXGC010000191.1 GCA_030622375.1 Sulfurovum sp. | reverse complement strand
TAAAAAAATGGGTGCCAAAAAGATGCCTATTATGATGTATAAGATGGGTGAGGATAAAAAAACACAAAGGGGTGAAAATGCAAAGCCATGGTAGATTAAATAGTAAACTTATAGGTAAAACTATTTTGATATTTGTATCAGCTTTTCAGCTTTTGTACTCAGCAAGTGTTGAGGCAACGGTATCAGCCACAGAGGTGGTACAAGACAATGTGGTACAGTTACGCATAGTAGCTACAGGAAATAGAGCAGCATTTCCTAGTATTCAAGAGATAGGTGGCAATAGAGTAGTAGGAAAAAATCAAAGCCAAAGTAACTCTTTTTCCTACATTAATGGAGCAACATCAAGCATCCACACCACAACCCTTACTTTAACTTTTATGCCAAAATATGATATGACTATACCATCTTACAGAGTCAACATAGATGGTGCAGAGTATAAAACCAACCCTATAGATATAAAAGTTATAAAGTCAAATGCACCACAAGTATCAAACAGCAATAAGTTTTCACTGCTTATGCGTGCAGAGAAGAAGTCCGTGATGGTAGGAGAATCATTTATTGCAACGGTATTTTTCTCTTTACAAAATGGTGTACGCCTTTCTGAAAATCCGCAATACGATAAACCAGAATTTAAAGGTTTTTTTGTAAAAGAAGTTAAGCAGGAAAATGTGTATAGAGAAGGCAGTCGACAAATTACTGAGCTTAAATATATACTTACACCCAAATCGGAAGGAAATTATACGCTTGAGCCAGCAACAGCTAAAATTGGTGTAGCCGATACAAGCAGACAAGATATATTTGGTAGATTTTTTGCAACAGCTTGGACGTCTATAGCCTCCAATACACTCAATATAGAAGTCAAACCAAAACCAAAAAACATAACTCTGGTAGGTAGTTTTACTATACAAAATAGTATAGACAATGAGAAGGTTAAGGCAAACAAACCAGTTAATCTTACTATTAAAATAGAGGGTAATGGAAGTCTTGAAGATTTTGAGTTTCCTAGCTATGAGATAGATGGAGTAACTATCTACAGTGATGATGCTAAAGTAGAAACTCAGATTATAGGAGGCAAGCTCAAAAGTACTTATATTAAGAGTTTTGTTTTTATTGGAGAAAATACATTTGCCATACCCGCACGGAGTATATCTGTGCATGATACAAGTAAAGGTGTAGAAAAAAGTTTAGAAATATCCAAATACAAAATAGAGATAGAACCAAAAAAGAGTGTTGTCTCTGCGTTAAGTCCAAACAACACATTTAAAAGAGAAGCCATACAAACCAATTTAAACCAAGCAGATACAATACTTAAAAATAGTGCAGTTACAAAAAGAGCAGAGAGTACAAATATAAGTTGGTGGATGTTATTAATTGCATTTATCTTTGGTGTTATTTTTATGTATCTGTGGCAACTAGTGCCTACTTGGCACAGAAAACAAAGTCCATTCAAGGAGTCTGAAGCACTAAAAATTCTTTATGCTCATATTGATGAAGATAAAGAGATAGAGGCAATGGTGCGTAAGCTTTATGCTAAGAAAAATGGCGACAAGGGCATACAGATAGATAAAAAACTACTCAAGAAAATGATAGAACAAGTTCAATCAAAAACAATAGTAAAAAAGTAAACAATGCTATAATACAGTATGAATTTAATGTGAGGGTATATGTCTAAAATTTATTATGTCTATTCGGAAAACAATCAAGAGTTTATAGAGGAGAATAAGTTACTAGAGGTTTGGACTTTGGAAGTCACTTATATCCCATTCTCAAGATTGGGTGAAATTGATATAACCAAAGCTTCACATTTAATTGTAACTGCTTGTCTTGATGAGATAAAGCTTCTTATTGGGATAGCACACCAAAACAATATTAGTTTAGGCATTATTCCTACTCCAGAACAAAAAGAACTTATACATACATTTGGTCTCCCCAGTGAAATAGAAGATGCTATAAATCAAGCATTGGTTCCAAGTGAAAAAAAGATAGATGTATTATATTGTAATGGGACTATAGTTTTGCAAGAGGTAGTAGTAGGTGATGCTCCTCCTCTTGACCAGTTTGACAGTACCCTTAAGGGGAAAACTTATTTAGATAGGGTGAAGATATTTTGGCGTACTCTAAAAAAAGTTAAAGAACTTAAACATACACAAGTGAAAATTACAGACGCCAAAGAGAATATCATTAAACTTTCAGCCGTTGGTATAGTAGGTATTGAGTATAGCAATACAACTTTTGCAGCAAAATTGATTAACTCTCAATTGAGTGCAAATGATGGCAAACTCTCTATCGTTATACTTTCTCCGACCTCTATTATGCAGTATATAAGTTATCTATTTACTGCATTGGTTTCCCACATAACTCCACAAAATCTACCAAAATCTGTAGGCTATATCCGTAGTAGTAAAATAACTATAGAGTCTAAAAAACCTTTAGATGTCCGAATAGACTCCTCGGATACACAGCAGATGCCAGTAGAGTTAGAGGTAAAAGAGCAAGCTTTGGCACTCAGCGTAGGTGAAAGTTTTTGGAAAAAACAAAATATAGAAAAAAGCTTAAAAGACAGCATCAAAATAGACCATCTCCCTTCAGATGAAGAGAGTGCAAACTATCTAAGTACTACAATCCCTCTCTTCTCTCATGCAAGCAAAGAGCAGTATGCTACTCTTTTTAAAAATCTTAGAGATG
>JAUXGC010000143.1 GCA_030622375.1 Sulfurovum sp. | reverse complement strand
CTGGACAGGGGCTTGGTAAAAAAGAACTTGTTCCTACACTCAACCTTTCGGTAAATGATTATCAGCTACCCATAGAGGGTGTTTATGCAACACGAAGCAAGATTGGAAATATGTGGTTTGCTTCTGTGAGTTTTTTAGGACATCGTGTGACAACTGATGGTTCTTATGCGATAGAGACACATATTTTAAATAAAGATATAGGTGAGGTAAGTGGTAAAGTGATGATTGAGTTTGTTTCATTTCTTCGTAAAAATCAAAAGTTTGATGGATTGGATGATTTAAAAAAACAGATTCAAGATGATATCTCTAAAGCAAAAGAAATATTATTGTGAAGAAAATTATAAAAAAGATAGGTATCCTGCTGTTACTAGGATATATAGGTATAGGCGTATACCTTTATACTAATCAGAGAGATTTTCTTTATTTTCCAACACCTAATACTCCTACTACATATAAAAATATAACACTTCAAAATGAGGGAGCCTCTATTAATGTCATCGTCTTAAACGAAGGATATGAAAATGCCATACTTTATTTTGGAGGTAATGCAGAATCTATGGCACAAAGCAGTGACTATATCGCACAGCAATTTTCTACATTTACAGTTTATCTGATGGATTATAGAGGATACGGAGGCAGTACAGGAGAGCCGACAGAAGAAGGGCTTTATAGTGATGCCTTGAAGCTTTATGATACTATTAAACCGAAGCATAGTCACATCTCTATAGGAGGACGCTCTTTAGGTTCAGCTATAGCCACTTATGTTGCGGCACATAGAGAAGTCTCAAAGCTGGCACTTATTACTCCATTTGACAGTATCGCAAACGTTGCCAAAGGAAAATACCCTATCTACCCAGTATCATTTTTATTACATGATAAGTATGACTCTAAAAGTAGAGTAAAAAATATAAAATCTAAAACTTTTATTGTAATGGCTGAAAATGATAATGTAATACCTAAATGCCATACTCAAAGACTTATAGATGCATTTGGAAAAGAACAACTGCAAGTAGCAGTGATTAGAAATAGAGGGCATAATGATATCTCCTCAGATGCTAAATATTATAAGATAATGCAAGATTTTATAGGAGAAGGATGAATAATGGAAAAAGATAAAGTTTTTGCCAAAAAGATAAATAAAAAGTTTGAATTTGATGATGCAGTAGCTTCGGTGTTTGACGATATGCTGAGTCGTTCTGTACCTTTTTATAGCGAGGTGCAAAAATTGATTATTTCATTGATATTAGCAGAGCAAGCTGATGACAAGAAGGTACTAGATTTAGGCTCTTCCACAGCAAAATTTCTACTTGACCTGCATAGCAAGATGGAGACAAAAATGCAACTCAAAGGCTTAGATAACTCTCAAGCTATGCTAGATAGAGCTGGACAAAAATGTCAAGCTTTTGGTGCAGATATTGTATTGGAACTTGCAGATATGATTACATATAACTATGAAAATGAAGATGTGATAGTAGCTAACTATACTTTGCAATTTATACGCCCTATACAGCGTTTGGAGCTAGTAAAGAAGATTTATAATGGGCTTAATGATGATGGAGTATTTATTTTTTCTGAAAAAGTTGTTTTTGAAGATAAAAAGTTAGACAAAGAGATGATAGATATTTATTATGAGTATAAAAAAGAGCAAGGCTATAGTGAATATGAGATATCTCAAAAGAGAGAAGCTTTGGAAAATGTGCTTATACCGTTTACCATAAAAGAGAATATACAGATGTGCAAGGATGCTGGATTTCAAAATATAGATACTGTTTTCCAATGGGCAAACTCTGTGACATTTGTTATCAAAAAGTAATAAATTTATTGTATGTCCCTAAAACACGGGTTTTATTTTTTAATATGAGTTATTCACAGCTTATTCACCATGTGAAAATGCATATCTATTCTTAAAACTAGCTCAAAAATGAAGAAATTTACAATATTTTATACTATCGTTATTATTCATAGCCTTTTTCATCTATTTTAAGCTATAATCGTGTCATTAAATTTTTAGGGCAATAAAAAGCCCATCAAGGATTTGTCATGAAGTGGACACCTAGTAGCTGGAGAAATTTTCCTATAAAGCAACAGCCTACATATCAAAATAAAGAGTTGCTAAAAGCAGTAGAAGCAGAGCTTAGTACCTATCCCCCTATAATATTTGCTGGAGAGGCAAGAAACCTAAAAAATGACTTGGCAAAAGCAGGTAGAGGTGAAGCATTTATTGTTCAAGGTGGAGACTGTGCAGAGTCTTTTTCTGCTTTTAACGCAGATGATATCAAAAGTCTATTTAAGCTTATTTTGCAAATGTCTGTAGTTTTGACATACTCTAGTGGTAAACCGGTAATTAAGATAGGGCGTATTGCAGGTCAGTTTGCCAAGCCAAGATCCTCAGACTTTGAAGAGATAGATGGGCTTAAGTTGCCAAGCTATAGGGGTGACATTATTAATAGTATGGAGTTTACTAGAGAGGCTAGAGAGCCAAATCCTAAAAACATGCTCAAAGCATATAACCAGTCTGCTGCAACACTTAATCTTTTTAGAGCATTTTCACGAGGTGGTTTAGCTGACTTAAATAAGGTACATAGATGGAATCTTGATTTTATTAAAGATAACCCATTGGGTCAGAGATATGATGAATTGAGTGACAAGATAGACTCTTCAATGAAGTTTATGGCGGCATGTGGATTGACAAGCGATACTGTTCCACAGCTTCATCAGACGACAATTTACACTTCTCATGAAGCACTACTTCTAAATTATGAAGAGGCACTAACAAGAGAAGATACAGAAACTGGTGATTGGTATGACTGTGCGGCTCATATGTTGTGGATAGGTGACAGAACAAGAGGTATTGATGAAGCTCATATAGAGTACTTTAGAGGCATAAAAAACCCAATTGGTTGTAAAGTTGGACCTTCTATGGGCGAAGATGAACTTATAGAGCTTATAGATGCGTTAAATCCTGACAATGAAGAGGGTAGGCTCAATCTAATTGTTCGTATGGGTGCAGATAAGATACAAGATTATTTCCCTAAACTTCTTAAGCGTGTAAAAGATGAAAATAGAAATGTTGTTTGGTCTTGCGATCCTATGCATGGAAATGTTGAGAAGAGTTCAACTGGATTTAAAACTAGAGATTTTGATAATATCCTCTCAGAAGTAGAGCAGTTTATTTTTATTCATAAAGGTATGGGAACAGTAGCTGGTGGTATTCATCTTGAAATGACAGGCAATGACGTAACAGAGTGCACAGGTAGTAAGTCATCAGCTATTACAGCAGAAGGACTTTCTAGTCGATATCATACGCAGTGTGACCCGAGACTTAATGCAAATCAGGCATTAGAACTCTCTTTTATGCTCTCTGACGCAATTACTCAAACAGAAAAATAATTTTAAACCACTATGAATATATTTTTACTATCTTCATAGTGGTAGTTTAACTGCATTTGATGAATATCTAAAATACTTTTCACAATATATATCCCTAAGCCTAAACCTTTCTTGGAAGTATGAAATGGTTTAAAGTAGTTTTCTAATGGTTCTTTAAGCATCT
>JAUXGC010000089.1 GCA_030622375.1 Sulfurovum sp. | reverse complement strand
TAAAAATACTAATAGCAAGATTAGATAAATCAGGTACAGTTAAATTAACAGAGTCACTTATTATTTCAGACCCAGCTGGGACATTAATAGAACTTTTACCTCCAAAGGTTAGGTTTCGTAAAGAATCACTAACTACAGTTGATTCATGTTCTTGTATGCCAATACTAGCTGCCTGTACTCTTAGTGTTTTAGTACCATAAATATTTGATATTCTAACTCTAAATTGTTTACCACCTTTACTAATACGAACAATACTACGCAAGGTCTTGTTATTAATTATACTTGTTTTTAGAGTAAGTGGTAGTATAATATTTGGTTGCATTGCATTAGCCCAAGTACCTACCCATTTTGTTTCATCAGAATTTGCAAATCCAATTTGAGTTGAGCTGATAAAAAGTAGAGCAATAAATACTAGATTTTTTACTCCATATAGGTGTGACCTATTGGTTCTTGCAAATTCTTTTGCAGGTGTTAAGATTTTCTTTTTCATACTATATATTCCTTTTTAAGATGACTAAACTAAATGATACTTAACAAATAAATGTGAAGATTTAGTTTATTAACCAATTATAAAGTATAAAAATAGCATTTACATAGCATAATATAATTTCTAACTATATTTATTGATTATATCATAAGGCAATGTTACATTTAGT
The DNA here is from genome assembly GCA_030622375.1 of Sulfurovum sp. Lineage (GTDB taxonomy): Bacteria > Campylobacterota > Campylobacteria > Campylobacterales > Sulfurovaceae > Sulfurovum. The sequence continues at coordinate 4,852 of JAUXGC010000089.1, read as the reverse complement.
AATTAATCTATAGTTTTTAAGTTATAATTATATTATGTATATAATTAAAAACTTACAAAAAGCTAGGCAACTCCTTGTTGACTCTAGTGCCATTTTTATAACTGCTGGGGCAGGTATGGGTGTGGATAGTGGATTACCTGACTTTAGAGGAGCTGAGGGGTTTTGGGAGGCGTATCCTAAAGCTAAAGAGCTTGGGTTAAAATTTGAAGAGATGGCCAATCCTGAGTGGTTTGAGTCTGACCCTCAGCTTGCTTGGGCTTTTTATGGGCATAGACTACACTTGTACCGTGACACTGAGCCTCATAAGGGGTTCAAGAAGCTTTTAGCGCTATCTAATACTAAAAAATATGGAGCTTTTGTCTTTACTTCAAATGTAGATGGGCAGTTTCAAAAAGCAGGATTTTTAGATGAGCGAGTCATGGAATGTCATGGTTCCATTCATAACCTGCAATGTATTGATAATTGTGAGGGTATGTTATGGAGTGCTGATGATACTGCCATAGAGATAGAAGAGGGTTTCAGGGCAAAAGAGCCGTTACCTTCCTGTCCTTTTTGTGCTGCCATGTCAAGACCAAATATCTTGATGTTTGGGGACTTTGGCTGGGAGTATGCACGTACCAATAGGCAAAGAGAAAAACTTGTCAATTGGATGGACAAGATAGAAGAAGAAGGTGGAAAATTGGCTATTGTTGAGCTAGGAGCAGGAACTGCTGTGCCAACGGTACGAAACACTTCTGGGCAGATTGCCAAAAGGTTTGATGTGCCTCTCATCCGCATTAACCCTAGAGAGAGTTTTGGAGCAGAGATAGAATTGCCTATGGGCGCGCTCAAGGCTTTGGATGAGATTATCTTGTAGGGTGGGCATTCCTGCCCACCGTAATATTCAAAACAAGTTTGTGTTGGGCAGGAATGCCCAACATACGGTATAGGAAATATAAATATGCGTTGTTACTCATGTTCAAAACTAAGCCTAAAGATTATCTGTAAAACATGTGAAGAACAACTCTTTGTACCCACCGTAAGTACACGAAAAGTAGGGACTCTTGATGTCATTAGCTTTTTCAAATACTCCTCACTAGAGTCACTTCTCCTTACCAAGCATAAGCCAGAAGGTTACCGTATATATAAAGCATTAGCCAAGATGACCATGAAGCCCTTTATGGAAGAGTTTATAGAGTCTGATGATAGGGATGTGTATATCGTAGGCATAGATGAGCGTGTTAAAAATGGTTATGCACATGTTGCACTTCTCACTCGTTCGATGAAGATGAAGCACTCTATCCCACAACATAGTGTATTGATGGCGAAAAATAGAGTAACTTATTCTGGTAAAACGCTACAGTATCGCTTAGAACACCCAAGAGAATTTGCTTATACTGGCAAAAGCAACATTGATGTAATACTTATAGATGATATCATAACTACTGGTATTACACTGCAAGAAGCACAGAAGGTACTCGTAAAACATAATGTAAATGTTCTTTTTGCTTTGACATTGGCAGATGTGAAAGAGTAAGTTATAATATCTCATAGGAGCATATGACATGAATACATCTATCTATCACATCTCACTTTTAGACTTGCTATGGGTTATGATTCCTGTAGCAGTGGTAATTGTGATATATATGCGTTGGACACAAGACAGAAACACACTCTTTTATGCACTTTTTAGAATGCTTATACAGCTTATTCTTATAGGGTATGTATTGACTTATATTTTTACTTCTAATTCCTCATATTTAGTAATATTAATACTATCTATTATGCTTATATCAGCTTCAGTTATTGCTTTGCGTCCGATACAAAAGAAAGATAAAAACTTATATCTATACACATTTATTTCCATATTTGCTGGCAGTCTTTTTACTTTAATTATGGTTGTTTTTGGAGTTTTAGATTTAAATCCATGGTATGAACCAAAATTTCTTATTCCTCTTTCAGGCATGATATTTGCAAACTCTATGAATGCTGTGAGTATATCTGCAGAGAGGTTTGAAAATGAGAGTGAAAGAGGATATAGCTACATGGAAGCAAGAGCAACATCTTATAAGGCAGCACTTATTCCTATTATAAATTCACTTTTTGCAGTGGGGTTGGTTTCCCTGCCAGGGATGATGACAGGGCAAATACTCTCAGGAGTGGACCCACTGATTGCTGTACGCTATCAGATGATGGTAATGTTAATGATACTGGGCTCTGCCGGTATATCGGTAGCGATTTATCTGGTACTTGTAGAAAAAAGATATTCAAATATTAAAAAAGGATAAAAAATTAAATTTGACATAATGAGTTACTCAACTGATTTTTGGATATTCTTGATACTTTCTAGATTTTACCTTCTAGAAAATGCTCAAATATTTCAGTTACCAGACCAATACGTTCTCCAAAACTTTTTTTAGAAGCTCTCTCATGTACAGTATGGTCACCGTCACCATAAGGACCCCAACCATCAAGTGTGGCTACACCTTGAGATGAGATGATGTTGGCATCACTGACTCCACCACGCTTTTCTGTAGGGAGCTTTATGTTGCAAAGTCTGTTTATACTATCTATGAATTTTTGTTGTTCAGGGGAGGGTTGCATTACATCTCTTTGGATGCCTCCTGAGAGTATTGACTCTGTACCGTCTACGTGTGAATGTGCCACTATCTCATCTACTGCTTTAAGTACTCTGTCTCTCTCGTCTGTATTTGTGTATCGTAATTCAAAAGTGAGCTGTGCTTTTGGAGAGATAGTATTGGCACCGATTCCTCCGGAAATTTTACCTACATTGACTGTAGTCTCTTTTTCTAAGTTGGTAAGCGCTACTAGTTGAGTAAGTTTATGTGCAGCTTCTAGGTTGGCGTCAGCTCCACTAGTATAGTGGTTCCCCGCATGTGCTGCTACTCCTTCTATGTCTATAAAAAAAGTACCAACACCTTTTCGTCCTATAACGACTTCATCATGTACGCCTGCAGCTTCGAAGACCATGCAGTAGTCGTACTCTTTTGCCAGCTTGGCTGAGAGGTGTTTGCTGTCATCACTTCCCGTCTCTTCATCACTTACAAGTAGAAAATCTATATTATGTATGTTTCCAAATTTTTCATGGACATTTCTTAGTGCTTGAAGGGCAACATAGTTTCCCCCTTTCATATCACAAACTCCCGGACCATAAATCCACTCTTCATCTTCTGTAAAATACTCAAATGTATCTGGTGGGAAAACTGTATCTAAGTGACCCAATAGGAGTAGTTTTTTGCCTTCTTTGCGTTCAGAAGTTAAGTGAATATGGTTTCCTATCTCTTCTCGTTCATAACGGGTAAGCTTGTAGTCCAAAGCTTCCATCCAGTAAGCAAATATTTCACCATTCCTATCTACACCTTCTTTATTTTTAGTCCAAGAGTTAATCTCTATAATGCTTCTAAGTTTCGAAAAATCAATGTTTGACATGCTTTACCTTTGTTTGATTATAAAATAATAACATTTTTATGGTACTTCTTAATATATTTATCTTAATACTGACCTATATTTTAGTCAAATATGGTAAAATACTACTTTAAAATTACAAAAGGAAACACTATGTCCAGAAAAATTGGTATGTGGCTTTACAGTAATGGTGGTGGAGATAAAATTCAAAAGAAGATTGTCAAAAAGCTTAAAGAGAGAGAAATCGAAACGATTACAGATATAAAATTACATGATGCAATAGCAAAAGATGGGCATATCATGTATAAAAATAGAAAAGTAGATGAGCTTGATCTCTTCTTCTCTTATAATGCAGGGGAGCAAACACAATACCAAATGTTTCTCTATCAAGCACTCAGCCGTGTCATACCGATGATAAACTCTTATGACTCTTTTGTTCTGACTGAAGACAAGTTTCAAACTTCATTCTTACTTGAAAGACATGGTATTGCAACACCGGAGTTTCAACTTTGCCACAGAGATAACTCTAGGCAACTTGGAAAAATTATGAAAAAGTGGTCTAAAATGGTCTATAAACCAACAGATGGTTGGGGTGGTGTAGGACTTACCAAGATAGAAAACCAGGCAACACTTGACATGCTCATGCCATTTCTTAATCAAATGGACTTGAGATTCTTTTATGTAGAAAAGTTTTTGAAGTATGACAATACTGACTTCCGTGTTGACATTGTAGATGGTCAGTTTATAGGATGTTACGGACGTAAAGCAAGTAAAACAGACTGGCGTACCAATGTTACAAGTGGAGGTTCTGTCTTTTTACGTGAGCCTGATGATGAAGTGATTGATCTAGCCAAAAAGGCTGCTAAAATCTGTGGTGCAGATATCGCAGGAGTAGATATCATTTATGATCTTGAAAAAGAAGAGTATGTAGTACTTGAAGTTAATGGTATTCCTGCTTTTGCAACACCGGAACAAGAGAAGATGGGGCTAGATTTCAATAAGAAAAAAATTGACTTAATCGTCGATATGATTGATAGAAAAACTAAAAAATAGGAAAATAGGAAAATGGCAAAAAAACAGAAAACAGAAAAATTACCAAAAATAGGAATGCTCTATCTTGATTATGTATTGAGATTTTTTGACAAGTCAAACTTTAGAGGATGGCCGGATAAAATAGAGACAGTAACATACCACTGGAAAAACGATAAAAATCGTTTTGTAAAAGAGGTAAAGCGTAAAAAGATAGATATCCTTGTAGGTAACATTCCTGCAACAGCATATGAGACATTTAGAGAGATTGCTAGAGAGTTGCCAAATGTACAGTTCATTCCTTCTTTAGATACACAGTTCTCTAACAAATCTAAAGAGAATGTAACACGTTTTGCATGGAAGTATGATGTACCTAACCCGAAAACATACATTTTCTATGATAAAAGCAAAGCAGAAG
>JAUXGC010000006.1 GCA_030622375.1 Sulfurovum sp. | reverse complement strand
ATCGATGGTTTTGAATTTTTAGTATTGAACACAAAAGAAAAAATTAGATTGTCGTTGGTAGTTACATTTAATGGTAAAAGACATAGAGCGGATTAATATATAGATTTTGCGAGAGGAATGGTGGAACAAGAAAAAATCTAACCCTTTGTGTTAATTAGATTATTAAGTAGAGTTCTCTCTTCTTCCAATGAAAGGTAACGCCACTTAGCACTTTCGATGTTGAGTTTAAAACTGCCAATGCTGATTCGCTTTAAGTCTAAGACCTTTAGAGGAGTTCCAAACTTTGGGTCTTTCATCGCCCCAAAAAGTCGGCGGATATGTCTATTCTTTCCCTCATCAATTTCTATTCTGAGTCTTGTTTTTGCTCCACCAGTTCCTATTTTTTCGACGCTAAGGGCTTTCAGTAAATCGTTCTTACTTTCCACTCCTTTCATGGCTGCTGCGATGTGTTCGTCTGTTGCATGTCCCCTAACCCAGATTTCGTATACCTTAATACAATTTCCCGGTCTAGTCAATACATCGCCTATTTTACCGTTGGTTGTAAACAATAGAAGACCCTTGGAGTCTAGATCAAGGCGTCCGATGGGCATCCATCCGTCATGAAAAACCCAATCTGGCAAAAGATTATAAACTGTTTTTCGTCCACGTTCGTCAGAGCGTGTTACTACATAACCCTTAGGCTTATTGAGCACTAAGAGTTTTTTTGAATCGTTCGTTGCTCCATTCATTAAGTGCACTCCTTAGGTCTTTATAAAGCCTTATAAAACATATAACTTTGAATTTTAGGGTATTTTGCTGGAACTTATAACACAGATTCAAGAAATATTAATTACAATTTTAAACTAAGTATATCTAAAATATAATTCTCTTTCTTACTCATCAATAGACTTCCACATACAAGATAATGGAGTCTTTAGTATTTTTGTGCATTTATTTATATTACAATATTTCTTCTTGCGTATTAAAAAAGTTAATAACTTATGTATTGGTATAGGATTAAAATTGTATCAAGAGTAAATTTGGCATAATGTAGCAATATGGTTCAGTTACGTAGCGAGTTATTTCAGAAATGAAATGATTTCAAAAATAGTTAATAATGAATATTAAAAAAGGAAAAAAGATGGTATATGAAAAACCAACATTTAAAGTACAATATGAAAACTTTATAGGCGGAGAGTGGGTAGCTCCTGTGGATGGTAACTACTTTGACGCAATTTCACCTATTGATGATAAAGTAATGACTAAAGTAGCACAATCAAATAAAAAAGATGTACAAGTAGCAGTTGATGCAGCATGGAAAGGCTTTGAAACTTGGGGAAAAACTTCTGTTACAGAAAGAAGTGCAGTGCTAAATAAAATTGCAGATGCGATGGAGGTAAACTTAGAAAAATTAGCTATTGCAGAGTCTTGGGACAATGGAAAAGCTATTCGTGAAACTATCAATGCAGATTTGCCACTAGCAATTGATCATTTTCGTTACTTTGCTGGCGTAATTCGTTCTGAATCTGGTACTGTTTCTGATTTGGATGCTACTACTGTATCTCAAGAGATTCATGAACCTCTAGGAGTAGTTGGTCAAATTATTCCTTGGAACTTTCCGATCTTAATGGCTGCATGGAAAATTGCACCTGCTATTGCTGCTGGTAACTGTGTGATACTTAAGCCTGCTGAGCAGACTCCAGTTTCTATTATGCTTATGATGGAAGTTATCTCAGATATTCTCCCTGCAGGAGTTATTAATATCATTAATGGATTTGGTCCAGAGTGTGGCAAGCCACTAGCACTTAGTAGAGGTATTAGAAAAATTGGATTCACAGGAGAAACAACAACAGGCAGGCTCATTATGCAGTATGCTTCTGAAAACATTATCCCTGTTACGCTTGAACTTGGTGGTAAATCTCCAAATATATTCATGGAAAGTATTATGGATGCAGATGATGCATTTTTTGACAAAGCTATTGAAGGGTTAGTACTGTTCGCATTTAATCAAGGTGAAGTATGTACTTGTCCATCACGTGCATTAATTCAAGAGAGTATCTATGAGCCATTTATGAAACGTGTTTTAGAGCGTGTTGCGGCTATTAAAATGGGTAATCCTCTAGATGCAACTACTATGATGGGAGCTCAGGCATCTTCCGATCAGTATGAAAAAATATTAAACTATATTTCTATCGGCAAAGAAGAAGGGGCAGAACTTCTTATAGGTGGAGAGAAGTTTGTCAATGAAGAGTGTCCAGATGGTTATTTTATACAACCAACTATTTTTAAAGGTGACAATAAAATGAGAATTTTCCAAGAAGAGATTTTTGGTCCAGTACTCTCTGTGACAACATTTGAAGATTTGGACGAAGCACTAGAGATTGCAAACGACACACTCTACGGTCTTGGTGCAGGAGTATGGACAAGAAATGTACATGAGATGCAAAAATTAACACGAGGCATAGAGGCAGGACGTATTTGGGCGAACTGTTATCATGCATACCCTTCACACGCATCATTTGGTGGATATAAACTATCCGGCATTGGCAGGGAAACACATATGATGATGTTAAATAATTACCGCCATACAAAAAATATACTGACTTCTTACAGCGAAAGTGCATTAGGTTTCTTTTAGCCATTTTGTCCTGAATTCTAGGGTTTGTCTTCTAGAGTTCAGAACTCTTATTTAATATTTCAAAATAAAGGACAATAGATGCATACAAAACGTGTTGTATCGACACAGGAAGCAAATGATCTTATAGATAGACTAAGAGAGATGCATGACTCAGAACTTATGTTTCATCAAAGTGGTGGTTGCTGTGATGGCTCAGCACCTATGTGTTTTGAAGTTGGGGACTTTATGGTAGGTAGCCGTGATGTTAAAGTAGGTGAAATTCACGGTTGCGAGTTTTTTATGTCTTCAGAGCAGTTTGAATATATGAAAAATACTCATATGACCATAGATGTAGTTAAAGGAAGAGGCTCCAGTTTCTCTATCGAAATTCCTTTAGGTGTTAGATTTATAACTGTATCTAGGCTATTTAACACTGAAGAGTTTGAAAATCTAGAAGAGATTGAGATAGATTAAAAATATTAAATTAAATTAAAATATAGAGCTTCTTTAAAACAAAGTAACTTAATAGTATAATGGCTATTTAATTTAATAACTATAAAAGGTTTATGTATGAAAATATTATCTTTATTTCTTGTTCTGTTGCCCCTACTTTTTTTCACTGCCTGTGATGGACCAAGTCTTGGTAAAAAAGTGAAAAAAGAGTATTTTACTGGAGGCAAAATACGTTCCGAATTTTTTATGTCTGACTCGACTGGACAAAATGGGATACTCAAAAAATATGGCTATGATGGGCATTTAACTTCAACTGTAAATATGAGAAACGGGGTAAAGGATGGCACCGAAATATGGTATAACAATAAAGGTGGCGTACTTATGCATATACCTTATGTCAATGGTAGAAAACATGGTATTCAAAAAACATTTTACCCAAATGGCGATACTATGATATATTATACTTACAAAAATGGTTTAAAAGATGGAGAGGCCAAGGCATACAGAATAGATGGTTCTATACATAAACAAGCTGTATATAAATATGATAAGCTTCAGTAGTTAATTTTCGTTATGAGCCTTTTGCCACAATATGTACATATTGTTAATCCTAGGCTCAAGCACACCTATTTAACATTTGACGATAGAGGGAATCTTGTCATCAAATCTCCCAAAGTATCTCAGCACTATATAGAGCAACTATTGCTTAAAAAATCTAGTTGGATTAATAGTGCAAGAGAGAAACACTTACAAAAAAAAGGGAAAGTTTTAGATTTCTCTCGTCCGGAAGTGATTTTCTATCAAGGTCAAGCTTATTCACTAAAATTAGAAAAACAGATAAAAAAAAGAATCAAATTTACCTTTGAACACAATGTGTTTTTGCTCCGTTATCATCATTATGATAAAATACTTTTCCAAAAACATATCAATAATTTTTATAAAGAGAAGGCTGAACAATATATTCCTCCTCTTGTAGAAAAATGGTCTAAACAAATGTCTCTTTTTCCCAATAATATACGTTTTCGTAAGACAAAAAGACAATGGGGCAGCTGTTCTGGAAAAAATATTGTAAGTTTTAACACGGCAATAATGAAGCTTCCTCAAGATGTAGCAGAGTATATCATCGTTCATGAGCTTGCACATATTAAATACAAAAATCATCAAAAAGACTTTTGGAATTTGGTAAAATACTATTTACCAAATTATAAAGAATGTATAGTTAAACTTCATACCTATACTACCTAAGGAGCTACTCATCGATACTGTCTATCTTCTACTGTTTATGCTAATTATTCTAATGGGATCTGTTTTTGCATATACCTATTACCTAAAAGAGAAAAAAGAGCAACTTGATGCTATCAAAAGAGGGTTTTGTCCTAAATGCCACAAAAAGTCCATAGAGCTATCTGACCAAAGATTAGGCGGGTGCTCTGCTCCAAAAATACTCTCTTTTGAATGTCTAGAGTGTGGATATGCAAATAGTTTTTCTGTGCAAGAGGGTGGAGGTTGTAATACTTGATTTGCGTATTAAAACCGTTTTATGTATCTGTGACAGTAAGGTTTTGAGTTTTTGTGTTCATAATAATCTTGATGATACTCCTCTGCTTTGTAAAAGGATGTTTTATTGAGTATTTTAGTGGCTATTTTAAAACCTTTTTGCTCTAGTTGTTTGATTAGTCTATCTATGACCTCGTGCTCTTCTTGAGTATGTACAAATATAGCAGAAAGATATTGCTCTCCTATGTCTGGACCTTGTCCATCTGTTTGTGTGGGGTCGTGTATTTCAAAAAATGTTTTAGCTAGTGTGTCATAAGAGACTTCTGATGAGTTATATGTTACTTCCACAGTTTCTAAGTGTCCTGTTTTGGTTTGTATAACCTGATAATAGGTTGGATTTTTTACTACCCCTCCCATAAAACCAGAAACTACCTCCTTTACGCCATCTATCTTTTCAAGATAATACTCTACGCCCCAAAAACATCCACCTGCAAAATAAGCTTTAGCTAGCATTGTTTTTTGAGCTAATTCCTTTTTGTTAAAATTAAGAGAGATTGAGTTGACGCAGTGACGCACATTCTTAGCAGTAATCCTTTCGCCTTTAAACAGATGCCCCAAATGTGCTCCACAATTAGCGCATAGTATCTCAGTACGTCTACCATCTGCATCGGTTTGTCGTTTAATGGCACCCGCAACTGCATCATCAAAACTTGGCCAACCACAGTTAGAGTCAAACTTATCATTTGAGTTGTAAAGAGGCGCATTACATACTTTACAAACATATATACCTTTCTCTTTCGTGCTAACATACTTACCGGAAAAAGCTCTTTCTGTTCCTTTGTCCACAATAACATGTTTTTCAAATGGAGTAAGATTTTTTAGCTTTATTGTCCAAGGCTTAATTTCACTAGAAAAACCAGATATGGTAAGAATTAGTATTGGTATCCATATAATATATTTCATTCTGTTCCTTTATTGTTTTTTATTTAAAACAAGGGGGAGTGAGCCTCCCCTCAGGGGAACGCAGAGGAAGGAGGGAGTATTAAACTATAAAAATAGTTGGGATAATGAGAGGGTATCTCTTTTTGGTTCTTACAACATGCTTTCTGATAACAGAGCGGATTTCATTTTCTACATTTTTGTGATCTTTTAGTGCTTCTGGCTTCATGTTTAGCAGTATGGTTTCCAATAGAAGTTCTATCTCTTTGGCAAACTGTTTATCTTCTTTGTCTGCCACAAGACCGTGACTTGTTACTACAGGCTTGCCAATTATTTTTTGATTGTTTTGAGCAATTTGTGCTACTACATTGATAATGCCATCTTCAGCCAATTTTTGTCTGTCAACTACCACATCATTTTCAATTTGCATATTGTTTTGGTTGTCAATGTAAGTTTTACCTGTTTTTACCGTTTTTACTTTTTTGAGATATTTAGGAGTAATCTCTACTTGGTCTCCGTCACTCATAAGAAGAATATTTCTCTCATCTACACCACAGGATACTGCCGTTTGTGCGTGTTTAGCGATGTGGTTGTACTCACCATGCACAGGCAAGAAGAACTTAGGCTGAACCAGTCTCAAGATAAGCTTTTGCTCTTCTTGTCCAGCATGACCTGAAACGTGGATGTCTCCAAATTCTTTATAACGTACAGTTACACCTGCCTTAACAAGCTTATTCATCAGACCAGAAACAGAAGCTTCGTTTCCTGGGATAGCAGAAGCTGATATAATCACTGTATCTGATGGTTTAAGCTTAATATGAGGATGCTCATCTGATGCCATACGGTTTAGTGCTGCCATGGTTTCACCTTGAGAGCCAGTGGTTACAATAAGTATTTCATTCTCAGAATATTTTGGTACCTCATGTACTTCAATGAAATGTTTATCGTCTATATCTACAAAGCCTAAAGCTCTGTTTGTTTCAACATTACGTTCCATTGAACGTCCGATTACACAGATCTTTCTGCCATGTTTTACTCCACGCTCCATAGCTTGATAAATACGGTGCACATTTGATGAGAAGGTAGACATGATTACTCTTCCTTTTGCAAGGTCGAAGAGCGTATCGAAGGTTCTTCCTACAACTATCTCACTTTTTGTAAAGCCAGGGTTATGAGAGTTTGTTGAGTCAGAGAAGAGACAAAGGACACCTTTGGCTCCATAGTATGCATAACGGTGCAAATCCATAGTATAGTTATCTACTGGTGTGTGGTCTACTTTAAAGTCAGCTGTGTGAATGATGGTTCCTGCAGGCGTCTCAATAGCCAGCGAGCATGCGTCAATGATAGAGTGTGTGTTGTGCATCCATTCTATTTGTAGATCACCAATATCATATTGTTTTCGCAGTGTAACAAAATTGAAGTATTTTGTATCTGCTTTGAGTCCATGCTCATTGAATTTGTTCTCTATCATTGCCAGTGCAAGTGGTGTTGCGTAGATAGGGAATTTTAACTCTTTAAACAGATAAGGCATCGCACCAATATGGTCTTCGTGCCCGTGCGTGATGATAATAGCTTTGATTTTATCTTTAATGGTGTGCAAGTAAGAAAAATCAGGTATCAAAATATCAACACCGTGCATCGTGTCATCAGGGAAGCTCATTCCTACATCGATGACAATAGCGGTAGTTTCTGTTTCTAAAACAGCCATATTTCCACCGATTTCGCCTAGTCCGCCAAGTGGGGTAAATCTTATTTTACCTTTGCTTGTCATGTCTATCTGTTTCCATGGGTTCATGGTAGAATCTTTTACACGAGCGTTTTCCTCAATAGAAGCTCTCATTGTATCATTTACAGTGGTAACATTTTTTCTTTTGTTTCTATGCTTATTGCCACCCTTGTTGCCAGCGGTATTACGGTTTTGGTTACTATTTTGTTTATTGCTTGGGTTGGGTCTATTGTTGTTTCTATTGTCCCCAGAATTACGGTTTTGATTATTGTTATTCCTATTTTGGTTAGGATTTGGTTTTCTGTTTCCATTGGGTGCTTCAGCATCTTGGACATTACCATTTGGTTTTCTGTTTTGATTTGGGTTTGGTTTTCTGTTTGGGTTGGGTCTAGCATTAGGATTTGGCTTGCTCTGCGTATTGCAGGTTGAGCATTCCTATTGTTATTTTGTCTATGTGGGTTTGGACGACGCTCTCTAGGAGAATTGTTTTGTGTTTCTTTCTCTTGATTTTGAGAGTTTGAGTTTTCCTGATTGTTGTTGTTTTCCATCTAAAGTATCCTTTAATTTATTATATATGTGATGATAAATAGATGTCTCAGCTTCATGAGGTCGCAAGTTAGAATCGAGTTCCAGCTTTGCAAAAATTTGATTTACAATATCTTTAGAAAAAACGGTCATAAGATTTTTAGATAGCTTTTTACGCGGTTGCGAAAAAGCTATCTTTAAAAATCTTTCAAACTTTTCGTCATCTCGTGACTGGTTTTTTTCTATTAAAAGCACGGCAGAAGTGACGTTTGGAGGTGGCACAAATGCTTCAGGCTCAACCTCGAAACAAAGTGTGGCTTTTCCTACGCTGGATGCCAAAACAGAAAGAGCAGAAAACTCTTTTTGCTTCGCAACTGCAGCGAACTTAACGGCAACTTCTTTTTGAACCATGACAAGTATAGACTGGCATAGTTCATCTTTAAATGCTTTTAAGATGATATTGGTCGCGATATAATAGGGCAGGTTGGCTACTAGATGATAAGGCTCATCTAACAGACTCCCCGACTCCCAACGCTCAAGCACATCTCCACAACGTAGTTCAAAGTTCCCTTGACGGATGGGTTCTTCAAATTCAGTAGTAAGATGCTCACATAATCTTTTATCAACCTCAAATGCTGTGACATTTCGAACTTTTATAAGTTCTTTGGTTAAATCACCTAAGCCAGGCCCAATTTCCACAACTCTCAAGTTGTCATTGGGCATCGCTTGGATGATCTTATGGACATAAACATCGCTCTGTAAAAAATTCTGACCAAACTTCTTACTTGCAAATTCTGTTAAATTCTCAATAATCATACTATAATATACCTTAATATACTAAAACACTAATCCCAAGTTTTGGATAGTTTTTGTATAATCTTACCATAATTTTAAGAGGTCGTGAACTATATATGGATTATTTTGCAAAACGTATTGTACCTTGTCTTGATGTAGACGGAGGAAGAGTAGTTAAAGGTGTTAATTTTGTTGGCTTGCGTGATGCGGGAGACCCAGTTGAAGTAGCATATCGCTATAACGAAGAAGGGGCGGATGAGATTACTTTTCTTGATATCGGTGCGACTCATGAGGGACGAGATACAATCGTGGATGTTGTAAGGCAAGTGGCAAAAGAAGTTTTTATTCCATTGACTGTTGGTGGCGGTATACGTGAACTTTCTGATATCTACAACCTTTTAAATGTGGGTTGTGATAAAGTGAGCATCAACTCAGCTGCCATCAAAAGACCAGTATTTATAGAAGAGAGTGCAAAGCGTTTTGGTTCTCAGTGTATTGTGGTTGCCATAGACGCCAAACAAGTCTCTTCAGGTAAATGGAACATATTTACTCATGGAGGAAGAATCGATACAGGCATAGATGCGCTTGAATGGGCAAAAGAAGCATATAATAGAGGGGCAGGAGAATTACTTGTTACTTCTATGGATGCAGATGGAACCAAAGCAGGTTTTGATAATATCCTAAACAAGAAGATAGGGAAACTTGTAAATATTCCACTCATCGCTTCAGGTGGTGCAGGAACGATGAAGCACATAGAAGAAGCATTCACACTTGGAAATGCAGATGCAGCATTGGCAGCCTCTATCTTTCACTTTAAAGAGATTGGCATTATGGAATTAAAAAGATATCTTAGAGGGAAAAATATCCCTGTAAGGATGTAGTAGGTGAATCGACAATGATTATATGTGCAGGAAAAAGTGAACAGTTTGATTTTGCATTGCCAATAGGTATAGGCATGATAGATGTGGCGATTAATTTAACACAAATGTGTTTGTCAAAAAAACCAAAGTTTATACTTTTTGTAGGTACCGCTGGGTCCTATGGAGAAAAGAATATTTTTGACATTATAGAATCAAAAACTGCTAGCAATATAGAAAATAGTTTTTTTACAGGAAGTTCTTATACACCCATAGATAATGTAGTCTCAAGCGTAGAAGATGTTTCACGTGAAACACTTGTAAACTCTTCAAATTATATTACAACAGACAAGAGTGTTGGTAAATATTATTTGGCACAAAATATTCATTTGGAAAATATGGAGTACTATTCTGTACTAAAAGTAGCACAAGCACTTGGTATCTCTGCAGGAGGTATTTTTATAGTTACAAATTATTGTGATGAAAATGCACATAAAGACTTTTTAAAAAATCAAGAAAAAGCAATGGATAAGCTAACAAAACATATAAAAGAGAAGCCCTTTGGCAAATAGAATTTTGCTGGAGTCACAGCATAGTTTGAATAAGTGGCAGTTAAGAAAGAGATAAAATGAAAAAAATAATAATACAAGACTTAAGCAAAGAAGAGTTGGCAGACTTGATAAAGCCAAGTTTCCGTGCCAAACAGATATATAGTTGGATATACCATAAGTATGTAGACTCTTTTGAAAAGATGAAAAATATTCCAAAAGATATGATAGAGAAACTTGATACAGAGTATACTCTAGCACCACTCAAGACACTGACTGTACAAGATAGCATAGATGGAAGTCGGAAATATTTGTTTGAGCTTCATGATGGACATACAGTTGAGACAGTACTTCTTTTAATGAAAGAGAAGGAGTATCATGAAGATGGCTCTGTAAAGCATAAGGAACGCTATACGGTCTGTATCTCTTCTCAGGTAGGGTGTAAGGTAGGTTGTGCTTTTTGTCTGACTGCAAAGGGCGGTTTTATGCGTAATCTTACAGCAGGTGAAATAGTAGAGCAACTACGTATGATAAAGAGAGATAACAAAATAGATGCCAACCGTCGTGTCAATATTGTTTACATGGGTATGGGCGAACCACTTGACAACCTAGATGCGGTAGTAAAGTCTGTAAAGATATTTTCAGATCCTGAGGGCATGGCCATTGCTACTCATCGTCAAACTATATCTACTTCAGGGCTTAGTTCTAAGATAGAAAAGCTTGGAAAGATGGAGCTTGGTGTTAATTTGGCTATCTCTTTGCATGCAGTAGATGATGAGCTGAGAGAGCGCTTGATGCCTATTAACAAAGCATACAATATTGAGTCAATCATTACCGCAGTCAAGAACTTTCCTATCAACGACAGAAAGAGAGTTATGTTTGAGTATCTTGTCATCAAAGATGTTAACGATGACATTTCTGCGGCAAAAAAACTTTTGAGTCTTCTTGATGGCATTAAAGCCAAAGTAAATTTAATCTATTTTAACCCTTATGGTGGAACAGAATTCAAGAGACCAAGCGAAAAAGAGATGAAAGTATTTCAAGAGTATTTAACTTCCAGAGGACTACACTGTACTATTCGTGAGTCCAAAGGACTAGATATATCTGCGGCGTGTGGTCAACTTAGAGAACAAGAGTCTAAAAAACCTGAAGAGTAAGATAAAGTTTTAATGAGATAGCTTGGTGACGGGCTTTGTCTAGTACCAATAAAATTGTATAGGAGATATGTGATGCCAAATTTAGAGATTTTTATGTTGGGTTTTGTTGCACTTGTTGCAGTCGTTGGCGTGGGTTGGATTATTTATGATTCTCGTTCTGAAGATGAGAAATGAAAATTAACCCCTGTTAAAAACCCTTTTTTTCTTAGAGCAAATCAAGCTTTTCATCCCTTTAAAATCACTTTTACTCTCTATGTAAAATTTAGAGCCAAAGTTAAATCTCAAGCTCTGTGCATGGAGCATTAGTCTGCTTGCCCCCATATGTATCATGCGCTCATTAGGACTCAGTTCTCCTTCCAGATAAGCGTTGGCAGTGTTGAAAGTTGTTCCATAAATTGGGTCGCCTAAAATAGGATGTTTCGCGTGAAACAAATGTACTCTTATCTGGTGTGTGCGTCCAGTATGAGGGCAACATTCTACAAGTGTTGCGTCAAGTTCTTCGTTATACTCTAATGGAATAAAGTTTGTATGCGAAGTTTTCCCCTCTTTAGATATAAATACTTTGTGTTTAGTATGGCTATAGTCGCTGTTTATCTTGATAGGCTCACTTGAACTAAATGGTTTGGTAAGTTTGCCATCTACCCAAGCAAGGTAAGATTTTTTAATACTTCTACTTTCGAAGGAGCCCTTTAGGTAGGACTCGGACTTCTTGTTTTTGCTTGCTAGAAGAAGCCCAGAAGTCTCCATATCTATGCGATGCACAGCGTTAGCATGATTGCCTGCAACTGTACGGATTTCATCTAGCAGAGAGTATGGGGTTGACATAGTATTTGGATGCACTAAAACACCAGAGTATTTTTCAAAAACCATAAAATTTTTGTTTTGAAAGATTGGTTTATTTCCCTGAGAAGCAGGCTTAAAATAGACTATCTCTACCTCTCCTTCTATGCTCTCTCCTGTATTGAAAATGGAAATACCATCAATAAGAAGACGACCTTTTGCAAGTACACGTTGAGCCCCTCCCTGTGTAAAGTTAAATGTATGCATGATAAAAAGAAAAGCAGGCATTCTCTTTGGTACTATAAATTTTTCTTTAACAAATGGCATCTCTTCTTTACCCTTATATAACTGTGATTAGGGTAGAATTGTATCAAATTTTACAGATATTAAAGGCATGCGATGATTGAAAGATATTCAAGAGAAGAGATGGCGAGCAAATGGACAATGCAAGCAAAATATCAAGCATGGCTAGATGTTGAGCTTGCAGTGGTTAAAGCGTGGAATAAACTAGGACTTATTCCAGATGATGATGCAAAGAAGATAGTTGAAAATGCAGGTTTCTCAGTAGAACGTATAGATGAAATAGAAGCGGTTACTAGACATGACCTTATAGCTTTTACCACCTCAGTATCTGAAACACTTGGTGAAGAGAGTCGTTGGTTTCATTACGGCATGACAAGTTCAGATACAGTAGATACAGCAGTAGCCCTTCAAATGACATCTTCACTTGAAATCATTATACAAGATGTAAAAATTATGATGGAGTCTATTAAAAAGAGAGCACATGAACATAAGATGACACTGATGGTAGGTAGAAGCCATGGTATCCATGGTGAGCCTATTACTTTTGGTCTTGTACTTGCTGTATGGTATGATGAGATGGCTAGACATCTAGAGAACCTAGAGCAGACAATGCAAGTTATTAATGTAGGTCAAATTTCAGGTGCCATGGGTAACTTTGCCCATGCTCCACTGGAGCTTGAAGAGTTCGCAATGGAGGAGCTTGGACTTAAGCCAGCACCTGCTTCCAATCAAGTGATTCAGCGCGACAGATATGCTAGACTTGCTACTGCTTTGGCACTTCTTGCATCTAGTATCGAAAAGTTCGCCGTACAGGTAAGACATTGGCAACGTACAGAGGTATATGAGTGTGAAGAGTTTTTTGCAAAAGGGCAAAAGGGTTCATCTGCTATGCCACACAAAAGAAACCCTATCTTGACAGAAAATATCACAGGTCTTGCACGCATCATAAGAGCTTATGCAACACCAGCTATGGAAAATGTTGCTCTATGGCACGAAAGAGACATTTCTCACTCTTCGACAGAACGCTTTTGGCTACCAGACTCTTTTATAACATCAGATTTTATGTTGCACCGCATGAACAACGTTATTGCAAACCTTACAGTGATGCCGGAGAATATGATGAGAAACTTGAATCTTACTGGAGGGCTTGTCTTTTCTCAACGGGTACTGCTTGAGCTTCCGAAGGCAGGAGTAAGTCGTGAAGATGCATATAGAATTGTGCAACGAAATGCGATGAAAGTGTGGGAAGAGATACAGAAAGGAAAGCCTACAACAAATAACGAAGGGGAGCCACTTTATTTGCAATACCTGCTTTCAGATAAAGAGTTGAGAGAATCTTTGTCTGAAAAGCAGATTAGAGAGTGTTTTAATTTTGATTATTATACTAAAAATGTAGATGCTATATTTAAACGAGTATTTCAATAAATAATATTTAGGGGCTACCTGCTCCTAAAAAATCTTTAAATTTCCATCTAGTTAGGCACTTGCCAAGACATCATGTTTACTTATAAAAAACTTACTTAAAAATGATATGGAAATTAACAAATATTCAAGCATAATTTTAGTAAAATCATTTAATATTCTTACCTTGAAATAGAGGTATTTTTTTGCAAGAATTTAAGTAATGTTTGGAGTAGATATGGTTAGAGTTGTTAAACGAAGTGGAAGAGTGGAGACTTTAGATGTCTCTAAAATTCAGAAATATACAGCAGCAGCGGTAGAGGGGTTAGATAACGTAAGTCAGAGTGAACTAGAGGTTGATGCAAAGCTACAGTTTCGTGACATGATAAGCTCAGAAGAGATACAAATTACACTAATCAATGCAGCGGTAGACAAGATTGATATCGATAGGCCTAACTGGACATTTGTTGCTTCTAGACTTTTTCTATATGATATTTATCATAAAGTAACAGGATTTACTGGCTATAACCACCTTAAGGATCATTTTGAACGTGGAGAGAAAGAGGGACGCATAGTACTTGGACTCAAAGATAAGTATGATCTTGATGAGCTAAATGATTACATAAAGCCTGAACGTGATTTGCAGTTTAACTACCTAGGTATTCGCACTCTGTATGACAGATATCTCCTAAAAGATCGTAATGGTGTTCCCATTGAGCTTCCACAGCAGCTTTTTATGGGAGTGGCAATGTTTTTGGCTCAAAACGAGTTTGATTCTCAAACATGGGCAAAAAAGTTTTATGATATTTTAAGTAAATTTGAAGTGATGGCAGCTACACCTACTCTGTCTAATGCAAGAACACCAAGGCATCAATTAAGCTCATGCTATATTGGCTCTACTCCAGACAACATTGAAGGTATTTTTGATGTATACAAGGAGATGGCACTACTCTCTAAGTTCGGTGGAGGTATTGGCTGGGATTGGTCTTTGGTTCGTGGTATGGGTTCATATATTGATGAGCATAAGCATGCTGCTGGAGGCATAGTTCCTTTCCTGAAAATTGCCAATGATGTTGCTATTGCTGTAGATCAGCTAGGAACTCGTAAAGGGGCTATTGCGGTATATTTGGAGCCTTGGCATATAGATATTCGAGACTTCCTTGATTTGAAAAAAAATTCTGGAGAAGAGCGCCGTAGAGCACATGACCTTTTCCCTGCTATGTGGCTAAATGATTTATTTATGAAGAGAGTAGAGGAGGATGGAACTTGGACACTTTTCGACCCTTTTGAAGTTCCTAGCCTTGTAGAGCTTTATGGAGAAGCTTTTGAAAAACGATATGAAGAGTTGGAAAAATCAGATGATGCCATCACAAGAGAGGTAATATCTGCTAAAGGACTCTGGAAAGAGATACTTAGGTCTTACTTTGAGACAGGAAATCCATTTCTTGCCTTTAAAGATGCGGCAAACAGGTCAAATCCTAACAGGCATACCGGCATCATCCGAAGCTCAAACCTCTGTACAGAAATTTTTCAAAATACAGGACCAAATACTTATAAAACACAATTTACGTTTGATGATGGTTCTGTAGAGTCATATGATGAGCACGAGATGCTAACAGTTGATGGTGGCATAACTAAGCCGGCTAAAAAAGTAACAGCACTAGATAGTTTGAATGGTAAACAGATATGGATTGTTGAAAAAGAGAAACAGGATGGAGATACTGCCGTGTGCAACTTAGCTTCCATTAACCTCTCCAAAATACATACTCAGGAAGATTTCGAACGTGTCGTACCTATAGCTATTCGTATGCTAGATAATGTCATAGACCTTAATTTCTATCCATTGGCAAAAGTAAAAAAGACAAATGAAAAAACAAGGGCTATTGGTTTGGGGGTTATGGGAGAGGCCCAGATGTTAGCAGAAGCTAAAATAGAGTGGGGAAGTTCTGAGCACTTTACTAAGATAGATGAAATTATGGAGTCTGTCTCATACTACGCAATTCGTGCATCAAGTGATTTATCATTAGAGAAGGGAAGTTATCCTACATACGAAGGTTCAGATTGGTCCAAAGGTATTTTCCCTATTGATAAGGCTAATGAGAACGCATGTAAATTAGTCGATAGAG
Organism: Sulfurovum sp.; assembly: GCA_030622375.1. Classification (GTDB taxonomy): domain Bacteria; phylum Campylobacterota; class Campylobacteria; order Campylobacterales; family Sulfurovaceae; genus Sulfurovum. Next base: position 7,686 of record JAUXGC010000006.1, on the reverse strand, counting down.
GCGGACTTTTTGGATATAATCATGACTGGCAAGGATTGAAAAATAAGGTTAAATTAGATGGTATGAGAAATGGGTACTTGATGGCTATTGCTCCTACCTCTTCAATATCTATTTTAACAGGAACTACTCAGGCAATTGAGCCTGTATATAAAAGAAAGTGGTTTGAAGAGAATCTATCTGGGCTTATTCCGGTAGTTGCACCAAACCTTTCTGCAGATACTTGGCAGTACTATACCCCTAGTTATGATTTGGATCAAAATCTGCTTATAAAGGCTGGGGCTATTCGACAAAAGTGGATAGACCAAGGACAGAGCTTAAATATTTTTATCACACTAGACAAAGCAAGTGGAAAATATCTTAATGAGATTTACATGAATGCTTGGAAGTTTGGATTAAAATCAACATATTATTTGAGAAGCCAATCACCAGAGAGTAGCGATGATATTGAAGATCGTTCTCAAGAATGTGTAGGGTGCCAGTAGGCTACAGGAGGAAGATAAATGAAACAATTTAAAAATATTAGTATAGAGCTAAAAGGTAACAGCTATTTTGATGGCGCAGTCACAAGCCGTACGGTTAATTTTTCAGATGGAAGTAAAAAAACTTTAGGATTTATGCTACCTGGCAAATATGAATTTAAAACAGTTGAAGCAGAACTTATGGAGATTACTTCTGGCAAGCTAGAAGTAAAGCTTCCTAATGCCAATAAGTGGACAGTTGTGAAGGGCGAAGGGTTCTTTAATGTGCCTGCCAATAGTAAATTTAAAGTAAAAGTAAAAAAAATTACTGACTATTGCTGTTCTTACTTATAGACTTCACAAATACTTCACAAATAAAAGCTATACTTCTCGTATGAAGGTTGTAAAGAGCATCTTGTCCCTTCCCTTATTTAAAGATGCTCTTGCTTCTCAATTTTATTGGGAGCCTTCTAGGTAGTTTTTCATTTTATTTCGCACTCTCCCCTCCCTATTTGGGTGCACTTTTATGATTATTTCTTAGAAAAACTACCACAATATATAAGCATACTATCCTCCCCAATTAAATTTGTTTTATTTAAGATTTTTCATAATATGAGTCTAATTAATTGAGGCTATAGTAGCGCACAAAAAGCAAAGAAATTTATGATAAACTGATACTGCACCTATTTGTAGTTTAGAGTTTGATACCATAGCATCTCAGTCTAATACTTTCTAAGGATTAGGTAAAAACGGTTGGTTAGATAAGACAAAAGAGGACATAATGTTAAAAATGCTTAATAAAATGGAAGTTTTAGCTCTGCAGCTACCAAGTCATAAACGCTATCAAGATAATTTAAATACGCTACTTAAGTATCTGCGCATACACAAAGAGAAAGATATTGTTGTTGTACCAGAAGTTTATCTTACGGCTTATGATTATGAACACTTGAGTACTGCTGCAAAATTTTCACTCAAAGCACTTAAAATCTTGAAGAGAGTAGTAGATGAACAGATAGTAGTCTTAACACTTATCCTAGAAAATGGAGACGACTTTGTCAATCAGGCAGTTGCAATACATAAACATAAAGTTGTACATAGACAAGACAAAGTTAAACTTTTTAAAATAGGTGATGAAGATATTTACCTTACAGCAGGTAAAAAGAAAAAGATAAAACCTTTTGAGATAGATGGGGTTAAATATGCACTTCTCATCTGTTTCGAGCTACGATTTAAAGAGTTATGGAAGCAGATAGAAGGAGCAGATGTAGTATTTGTACCTTCAAGGTGGGGGCTACCTCGCAAAGGACATTTAGAAATACTTTCAAGAGCTTTGGCAGTCATGAATCAATGTTATGTGATTGTATCTAATAGTTCTGATACAGATATGGCAAGTTCGTCATCGATTATCTCTCCTAATGGAAACGTTACCACAGACGATACAAAAAAAGCTTTAGAGGGAACAATAGATTTTAGAGAAATTAAGAAAATGCGTCGTTATATAGTTTTAGATTAAATACTCTTAATAGTATTTTAGATAAAATTTCTCTATTATATTGGTCAGGAGACAAGAAGACGCATGATAAAAGCTAGACAACGACAAAATCTTGTAACAGAAATAGAAAAATATTTTATATTAAATGAGCATGTAAAAAAAGCATTTTTGGAAATAGACAGAGAGCTCTTTGTGCCTAATGAATTTAGGCATCTCTCTTATGGTCTTGAGGCTCTTCCTTTGGCCGCAAGACAATGGATATCCTCACCTTTAACTGTTGCAAAAATGACACAACACTTAGAGCTAAAAGGAGTTGACTCCATACTTGAAGTTGGTTGCGGAAGCGGATATCAAGCTGCTATTTTAAGCAAGATATGTCGTAGAGTTTTTACCATAGAGCGTATAGATGAACTTCTCAAAGAGGCCAAAGATTGTTTCTCTCAGCTTGAAATACACAATGTCTTTACCAAGTTTGATGACGGACAAAGAGGATGGAGGCAATATGCCCCTTTTGAGCGTATCTTGTTTTCTGCTACAGCCAAAGAGATACCTCCTGTATTGTTTGACCAGTTGGCTGAAGGAGGCATTATGGTTGCTCCTGTTGAGCAGAGCAAAGATTATCATCTTATTACCCGTTTTTATAAAAAAAATGGTCGCATTACTTCGGAGAGTATAGAGCAGTGTCTATTTGTGCCGGTTCTTGATGGCACACAGAAGTAGTTGACACTCTTCATTAAACTTATGTTATGATTGACAAGCAAGATTGTAAATAGGGGTGGGTATGGAAAAGTTGATGAAGCCAGCAGAGTATGCTAAAGAGTTAGGGATATCTAGACAGGCAGTCTATGCAAAAATAAAAAGAGGCATACTCGTATCTAAAAAAGTAGAAGGCAAGCTCTATGTGGTAGTTGACAGTAAGCCCAATCAGAACACTCCCCCGCCCCATCAAAAACAAAAACCTATATCTTTCAATACATCAGGTGATACACAAAAATTACAAATAGATTACAAATCACTGCTTCAAGCCAAAGATGAAACAATTTCTGTGCTAAAAGGTACAGTGAAAGATCTTAAAAAGAGTAATAAGCAAGTCTCGACTACACTTAGAAGTGAAATTGATTTGCTTAAAGAAGCATTTCATGAAATGCGTACACTGTATGTACATAGACTTGAGCAGAAAAAACCTGAAGATGCTATAGAGGCTGTAGTGGAAGAAGATAATGTAAAAATAAAACAGAAGTATTGGGTGGGAGCTAAGAAGTTTTTTAAATATTATAAAATAAACAAAGAAAAACAGCAAAAAAGAGTATTAAAGATTTTGAAACAAGCCTGTAAAAATGGTGATAAGCGACTCATGAAGTTAAATGGAAAACTCAAAATCAATATAGATAAAAACTACAAGGATATATTGAAATAACATGCAACTACTTAAAAATTTTTCCAAAGAGTATAGGCTTTTTTTAGCTATTATCACCTATTTTGTCGTTAGTCATTTTGAACATACTTTGGTGCAAACAACAGCTGGAAACTTTATAGGGTTTGCTGTCTTGTTTGCAGCTATTATCTATGTGTCTATGTCTGTGGCTCATCATGCAGAGATGCTTGCAGAGAAGTTTGGAGAACCGTATGGAACACTGATTTTGACTATATCTGCTGTTGTTGTAGAGATAGTTATCATTGTTATTATGATGTTGCATGAGCACAATCCTCTGCTTGCACGGGATACTATTTATGCAGCGATTATGTTAGATATTAATGCTCTTTTGGGGTTAGCCGCTATTATAGGAGGTATCAAGTATGGGGAACAATCTTATAATGTGGATTCATCAAACTCTTATCTCTCTATGCTACTTGTCGCCATTGGCATAGCCATGGTTATTCCACACTTTATAGATGCCAAGCATATAGATAACTATATGATGTTTAATGTTGTAATGTTTGTTTTGCTTTATATCACATTTACAAGAATACAGGTTGCATCCCATAGATATTTTTTTGAATACAAAGCTGAAGATGACAAGGTGTGTGAAGCTGAGCATTGCAAGACTCATGAAATAAATGGATTGTATCATGGTGTTAACCTCGTTGTGGCAATTATCGCTATCGGAGTACTTTCTGAAGTATTAGCTGTTTTTATGGGCAATACTCTAGAGGCATACAGTTTGCCTTTAGCCATAGGTGCCGTAGGTGTTGCAGTTATATCTGCTGCTCCAGAACTCATAACAGCTGTACGCGCAGCACTAGATAATCGTATGCAAACAGTTGTCAATATTGCTTTAGGTGCATCTTTGGCAACAATTCTTTTGACAATACCGGCTGTCATTCTTGTAACTCGCTATATGGGTATGGAGCTAGAGCTTGCTATTACTCCTGTTCAGGGAGCAATGTTGGGATTGACACTGCTTGTAAGTATTGTAAACTTCAATGATGGAGAGACTAATGTCCTAGAGGGATTCTTGCATGTAATTTTGTTTGTAGTGTTTACTTTCTTATTGTTTATGTAACAAGATAGTAAAATGTCTATTTTTACATAAGAGATAGACATAAAAACTATTTAAATAACTCCAATAGCTTTCCAAGCACTTCATCCTCTGTAAAAATCTTTACATACCTAATGTCGTGCCGAGAAAAGTGTTCTATTAATTTTTCATCATTCTTTTTTAATTTTGCAAGATATCTCTCTATACTTTTCTTTCCAAAGTAAGTATCTATATTGGTGCCATTTTGAGGATTTCTAAGTGTTATCTCTCCAAGTCTTTTAGGCGACTCTTCTTCCTTGTCTCTGATGATGATAGCGATGACTTCATGTTTTTGTGCAAGAATGGACAGGTCTATCTTCTCAAGAAAATCACTAATGACAAACAATAGGGATGGTCTATAGGTTCTTTGAAAAAGGTTTTGCATGGAGGTGTCACAGTTTACTTTTGTGCCCAACAAAGAAGATTCAAAAAGGGTTTTGGAAAATTGTTCTATGTGATATAGTTGTTTTGTGGGCGGTGTAGCGTTGATTTTGTCTTGTCCGTAACTAACTCCTGTAAACAAGTCACCATTTTGTTGTGCAGCATAACCTAGAAGTGTGGCGACTTCTGTAAGCTTTTTTTGTTTAGCGTTTCCCAAGCCAAAATAGAGGCTTCCGTCCATTAAAGTAGCCACAACAATAGAGAGCTCATGATTGGCATGTAACTCTTTTATATATGGCTTTCCAAGCTTTGCGGTTATCGTCCAACTTATCTTACGAATGTCATCTCCCATTTGATATTCTCGTAACTCTGAAAAGTCATAACCCTCTCCATGAAGCTTAGAGAGATTGTTTCCAGACAGAAGAGCATATACTTGGTGTCTAGCTTTGAGTTGTAAAGATTTAAATGAGATATTCATCTATATGCACTTTCTTGTAAATTTATTATTATGGGACAGGTAAAGTCTCAACAATAGTAGAGATAATCTCATCTGTAGTAACGCCTTTGGCTCTAGCTTCATAAGAGAGAACAATACGGTGACGAAGAACACTATGAACCATATAGCCTATGTCAACAGGGCTAACAAAACTGTTGCCCCTTAAAAAAGCTTTAGCTTTAGATGCTTTATATAAGTCTATGGACGCTCTTGGGCTTACCCCAAACATAATATTTTTGGCTATCTCCTCTAGACCAAATCTAGAGGGCTCTCTTGTGGCAGTGATGAGTTGTATTATGTAGTGCTCTAACTCTTTGTCTATGTGAATACTACCAAGCTCTTTTTGAAGTGTTTGTAACTCTTCCAAGTTAAGTACAATTTGTACCTCTTCAAAGCTTTTGCTTGCTCCCTTGCGCATAATCTCCAACTCCTCTTCTTCAGAGTTGTGCTTTGCAATTATTTTCATCATAAATCTATCTAACTGTGCCTCAGGTAGAGCATAAACACCCTCTTGTTCTATGGGATTTTGTGTTGCCATGACTAAAAAAGGAGAGTTGAGCTTAAATGTTTCGTCGGCGATAGTAACTTGTCTCTCTTGCATTGCTTCAAGTAGGGCAGATTGTACTTTGGCAGGAGCACGATTGATTTCATCAGCAAGAAGAAGATGTGTAAACAGGGGTCCTTTTTTAATGCTGAAATGATGGTTTTTAGGATTATATATTTGTGCTCCTATAATGTCAGACGGAAGAAGGTCAGGAGTGAATTGGATACGCTTAAAATCTAGACCAAGTGCCTTAGATAGAGCGTTAATAGTAGTGGTTTTAGCTAATCCAGGAACTCCTTCTATTAAAATATGCCCATCGCAAAGCAAACCTATTAGCAGACCCTCTATCATCGCCTCTTGTCCTATGACCTCCTTGCTTATCTCTTGTTTGAGTTGTGTTATTTTTTGATTCATAGTATATTCTCCAGTGCCTCTTGTTTTACTTTGTTAAAATTAATTTTACCATTTCCATATAAATTTTTCTCTAGTTTTTCAATACTTAAAGTAAACTTTTTACTCCCCGTTGCCATAAGTAGTTGTAGCAGTGCCTTCTCATTTTTACAAGCTTCTATCTTCTCTTTGAGTGAGTGAGGTGTTTCTGATGTAGTCTTACTCTTCCATTTTAAACTGATAGCCATCAAGTATCCAGCCACAAAAACGACAAGATATCCAAGCAAAGAAGTAAGCCAACTCCAGTCATTTTGTAAAGGTTTAGGGCTATCTGTTTTATCGATTAAGCTGTCAGTATTTATTTTGTCAATACTAAAATGTTGTTTTGGTATTGTCAACCTATAGTGCTGTTTGGTTTTAGGGTTAAATGCATTGATATAGATAGGTTTTAAGTCAAAAGATTTAAAGTGTGAAAGTGCCATAGGATAAATAACAGTACTACTTGTTCCCGAAGAGCTATTGAGAGCATGAATGGTGGGCTTCTCCTTAAAGAGAGTAAAGTTTATATCTTTAGGCAAAATATTCTCTAAAAGTGGAGGATATCCAAGTCCTTTGATGGTAACTTGAAAAGGGATAGATTCGTATGGAGTTGCTGTCTGTTTTTTTAAAGTGTATTTCAAATGAAAATCGCCAACAATGGAGACATTTTTAGGGAGGTCTTTTACTTTTAGTGTTATGGGAGACAGATGGATTTCAGTGTCAACAGTTGTGAGTCCTTTTACATTGTCTCTGTCGCCTGAGAAGCTGTAAGCCAGATTTGCATCAGTGGTTGCTTTTTGTATAAGAGTAAAATGAAGTTGAAGATCTCCTGAACGAAGAGGATAGATAAGGTATGTATAGTTTACTTTTGCATTATGATATTCGCCCGTCTCTTTAAGATTGATACGATGAAATTTATAGTCAGAATTTTTTTTAAGATCAAATTGAAAAAAGAGTATTTTGTGTTTGTTTGTTTGGTTTAGTTCAAGTGTCATAACAACAGCTTCTTTGACATAGGGAGATGTTTCACTTAATGTAAAGTGATGTTTAAAATCTTCTGCATTAAGACACAGAGTGCACAATGCAATAAGCCATAACTTACCAAGGCTCTGTTTCATGTGTATATCCTTTATTTATAAGCTCATAGACTTTAGAACTAAGAGGTTGCTGTTCCTGACTTCCATCAGACACAAGCTTGTCTTTCCTTATTTTTTGTTTCTTCATACTCTCTCCATTAGACCCTGCGCTAGAAGCTGATTGATCTTCATCTCTGTTTTTCTCTTTGTCTTTCTCCTTTGACTCTTTTTTTCCTAAACTAGAACTTTGTGACTTAGGATGAGCAATGCCAAGTTTTGCCCCACTTTTTT
>JAUXGC010000187.1 GCA_030622375.1 Sulfurovum sp. | reverse complement strand
CCACATATTTAACACACCTCTTACGAATTGATTAAAAAAATTTAATTTAGGGACAGATGGAAATAAAAATAGATGTACATTTACTTTATCTTTTTTAGATTTAAAATGACCAAACTTAAATAATCTTTGTCTAAAGATATCTTTCAGGGATATTGGTATGGCACCCACTACATTTATGTCTATGCCAGCCTTAGATAAGGCTTCTGCCTGATCTTGCACAAAAATAGAAGAGTGGTCATTATATATATTTGGATATGCTGTTGGAAGTATAGTTATATGCATTTAATGATTCACTTTTCTCTATGAAATTTGAATAATAGTTTTTTAAAAGTTTTTTTTAACATATACTTGAGTAAAAAATATTTGCTAACCGTATCAAGTAATATTAAATTCTTAAAGCCAAATATCACTTCTTGGAACATAAAATTTTTCATAGCCTTATAAAAAAAAGTCAAAAATATGTTTCCATAAATCCTATCATGCATTTTTAAAATCTGTGGAGACTGGCTACAGTTCACAATAATATTTTGGCGTATTATATTATAAGTATTTAATAGTTCAATCAACTTATTTTTTTCACTTCTTCCACTCCAGATACCTCCATTGTGTATTCTATATATTGTATTTTCAAGAGTATCAATACATTTAGATTTCCCATAAAATCCCAAGTAGTGCCATAGCAGATTGTCTCCATTTGTGACTTTTGCACTTGAGTAAGCACCAAAGTCAAATATTCGAAACATTACTGAAGCAGTAGTAGCATAGCCAAGACCAGCTATTAACTCCTCTTCACTGCTGTCGCCAAATGTTTTATTTTCAATTAGTATATCTCCATTATCACTTATTACAGTTGCTGCTGTATAGCACAACGAATACTCCTTGTTGTTCTCTAAAAAATCTTTTTGCACTTGAAGCTTTTTAGGGTCCATCCAATAATCATCACCTTCACAAAGAGCAATGTATTGTCCTATTGCTTTTTTCATAACAGTAGCCATTGGTCTTACCCCTTTAGAGTAAGTATTCTCTTTTTCATACATTGGCTTGATTAGTGCTGGGTACTTTTCAGCATACTCTTTCACAATTAGTGCTGTTTTATCTGTTGAGCAATCATCACGCACCAATATTTCAAAAGGGAAATCAGTCTCTTGCATCAAAAAGCCATCTAATGCTTGGGCAATATACTTTTCATGATTGTATGTAGTAGAGCAAATACTAACAATGGGTTTACTTATGTCACTATCCCAATCTTTCATAATTTCTTGCTCTGTTTTATTTATCATTTTTTACTACTTTTTAGAAAATTTATTATTATTTTTCTACCTTCAGCTGAAACAAGAGTATTTAACACCAATAGTACAAAACCTATTGATAGTAATATAGAAAAAGTCATCATTCTACTAGAATCAAAATTAAAATCAATCTGCTTAACTACAAAAATATATAGTATCGTAGATACAAGTATAGGCATAATATCTTCTAAAATCCAATTTTTATGAACTCCTGGTGCAAATTTATGATGAATAAAAGGGGTCCATATTAAAAATGAGATTAGCCTAAATATAAACCATACTATGGCTACTCCAATGGCTCCATAAGTATATGCAGTCCATACTATTAGAGGTACTGAAATTAGGGCTACTATAGTATTGTACTGTACATGTAACTTAAGTTTACCGTATGCAAATTGCAAATAATATTGAAATGCCGCGATAGCCAATATCCCATTTCCCATAACATACCAAAAAAGTATATCTTTCCCCCACAAAGAAGCCTCTATATTTCCAGTCCATGAATATAGCAGCTCATAGGAATAGGCTCCAACTACTGCAACTACAGAAAACACGAACAGAGCCATAAGTTGTGTAGATTTTTTATAGACTGCTATCATTTCGTCAACTCTATCTTGACTAAAGAGGCTTGTCATTCTAGGCAGTATCGCTTGACTTATGGGTGCTGATATTTGCAATACAGCATTTGCGACCATCCCAACTAAGGCAAAGTATCCATACTCTGCTAGTGGCAGTATGCCAGACAGAAGTAGTTTGTCGAGCTGGGTTAGCACTGTCCATATGGCACCAGTATATGCAATGCCTAGAGCAAATGGCAGTATGGGCTTTACTGCTTCATATGAAAAGTATGGTTTAAATTTTCCTATATCCATAACTTTATAAAACTTTATAAAAAATAGACAAAACTCCAAAATAGCAATCACCATTTGATATTCAAAAAAATATTTTACATCACTGCTTATAAAATGAAGTATAAAAACAACTCCAACAAACTTCAGAGTCACAAGAACAATTTTAGCTTTGTTTAACCATACTTGCTCCTCAGCCCCAGATATGCCACTACTATATAACGATACAATAAATCTAAGACCAATCATAATACCCATTAGAGATATACAGTATGCTACTGTATCAAGCTCTAAAGTTTGCACTTTTAGCCAGTTTGCACTTATGAAATCACTACTTAAAACCACGAACAGAGCTACCATTAAAGATATAACAATAAATATAGATTCCAAACTATGCACTAAGTTTTTAAACTCTGGGTTTCTACTTGGTGTCTCTGTAGCTTTTGCTTTTGCTACTTCTCTAGAGAGTGTTGGAGAGAGCCCCATATTGAGCAGAGCCATCCAAGACTGCATCAGAGCAAAAAAACCAACCAACCCATAAGCTTCATCACCTAGATATTTCAAATAAAATGGCACCATAACTATACCTATAGTGATGACATAAAATTGTCCAATATAGTTTGCTATGATATTTT
>JAUXGC010000166.1 GCA_030622375.1 Sulfurovum sp. | reverse complement strand
GTGGTACCGCAGGTCGGATTCGAACCGACACGCCCTAAAGCAGAAGATTTTGAGTCTACCAAGTCTACCAGTTCCATCACTGCGGCATGTAACATTTTTGTAGATAGGATTTTACAGAGTGAGAGCTTAAAGATGCCTTTGATACTGTTTAGAAGTTGATTTAGAGGTTCTATTTGTTATAATATCTTCATTAATTAATATCAAGGTACAATTTTTGAAAATTACTATTATTATTACGGCAATACTCTTTATTTATGGAGCTTTTTCAACACTGTTTCCTGAAGCTGCTCTCATAGGTAATATCGGAAAAATAGTAGGAGATACAAATATAAACCTTTTTGGTTATTTTGCATATATAAATATTTTTATTCTTTTTTATCCACTCTACAAACTTTATGCTAAGCCTTCCTTGGCAAAAGAGTTAGATTTCTATTTGGGATGGACCCTCTTTTTTATTGGTCTTATACTTTTTGCATCACTGGTACTTGAGCCTAAAAATATAGGTTTTATCGGCACTCAGATAGTTGAGTTTTTGCAACCATTCATAGGTAAAGCTGGACTTTGGTTGTTTTGGTTGATGATAATGGCACTCTCTTTAGTCTTTATAGTTGATGACAACTTCTCCTTCAAAGACTTAAAAATAAAAGGCTTCACTCTTACACCACTTACTGAGGGAGTTGGGAGCTTCTTTGCTTCCATAGGCTCTGTTTTTAGAAAAATATTTACTAACCCATTCTCATCCCCTGCACTAGAAGATGAGATGATGCCAGTTATGGAGCAAAAACAGAAAAAGCCAAGAAGGGTAGGGACAAAAAAGATGAATATCCCTAAAAAACCTTTAGCAGACAAGCATACAGTCATAAGTAAAAAAGAGGACTCTATTATTAATGAGATACTGGAGCTTGAAGAGCAGAGTAACTTTACTACAGCTTCAAATGTTGAGATAGTGGAAGAGCTAGAAGAGAACTCTAAACTCATGAATCAAATTGATAAAGGAAAAGTTGATAAACCTAAAAATTTTAAACTTCCAAAACTTGACTTTTTACAAAAGCCACCTAAAGCTAGCAGAAAGATGAATGAAGCAGAGATAGACAGGAAAATAGAAGAGTTACTATCTAAGCTTAAACAGTTTAAAGTAGATGGAGATGTTGTACGTACCTATAGCGGACCTTTGGTAACAACATTTGAGTTTAAACCCGCACCCAATGTAAAAGTTTCTAAAATCTTAGGTTTACAAGATGACCTTGCTATGGCACTTAGTGCAGAGACCATACGCATACAAGCACCTATACCTGGGCGAGATGTAGTAGGTATAGAGATACCAAATGAAACAGTTGATACTATATATCTGCGTGAAATTTTAGAAAGTGATTTGTTTAAAGAGTCTAAATCTCCATTGACTGTGGCACTTGGTAAAGATATAGTAGGTAAACCATTCATTACAGATATAAAAAAGCTTCCACATTTACTTATAGCAGGAACCACAGGTTCTGGTAAATCTGTAGGCATAAATGCGATGATACTTTCACTTCTTTATAGAAATGACCCAGAGCATTTAAAGTTAATGCTTATCGACCCTAAGATGTTAGAGTTTTCCATATATAACGATATTCCACATCTTATAACTCCGGTTATTACTGAACCTAAGAAAGCCATAGCAGCCTTGGCAAATATGGTAGGAGAGATGAATCGCCGTTATAAGCTTATGGCAGACCATAGAACAAAAAATATAGATAATTACAACGAAAAAGTAAAAAAAGATGGTTCTGCTGAGCCGTTTCCCTTTATTGTTGTTATCATCGATGAGCTTGCTGACTTGATGATGACAGGAGGTAAAGAGGTAGAATACTCTATTGCCAGACTTGCACAAATGGCAAGGGCGAGTGGTATCCACCTAATTGTCGCTACACAGAGACCAAGTGTGGATGTTGTAACAGGACTCATCAAAGCAAACCTACCGTCACGACTAAGCTATAGAGTAGGGCAGCGTATTGACTCTAAAGTTATTTTAGATGCTATGGGAGCAGAGAGTCTGCTTGGTAGGGGTGATGGACTCTTTACTCCACCAGGTTCAACGGTACTTGTGAGACTTCATGCTCCTTGGAGTACAGAAGAGGAGATAGAAGAGGTAGCTGAGTATCTTAAGGCACAGCGTGTACCTGAATATGATGAGAGTTATCTTGTTGCAGGTGGTGCTAATGCTTCTGAAAGTGGTAGTGGAGAAGTAGAGTTGGATTCACTTTATGAAGAAGCAAAAGAAGTAGTGCTTACAGATAAAAAAACCTCTATATCATACCTGCAACGAAAACTTCAGATAGGGTACAACCGTTCAGCAAATATCATAGAACAACTTGAAGCCAAAGGTGTGTTGTCTGCCCCTAATGCTAAAGGAAATAGAGAGATAGTTTAGCTTTTTTTAGCTTGTTGCCCTCGTCCCCGATGGAAATGCAGACAGCAAAATGTTGTACGAGAAATCATTTAGTGATTTCCTGCATAAGCCTATTGGCAAATACCCCTACAACACCACATCAACATTCAAATTATCAAACAATTTTAAATCTTTATTGTACGCAAATAAACGGTGTTGTAAGGGTACAACACCCTACGCCCGTGAAATAACTCAAAACTTCCGTAAGTTCTTTCACGGTCTTTCCCTTGCGAGAATGCATCTTCAATTTTTTTAATTTTTAATTTTTTCTCTTTTTTATAACTTTTTTCTCATAAATTTCAATTTGTGACGCTAACTGTGACGGGAAGTCTGTATAATTATGGGTGACTTTGTTTGATTAGGGCTTTTTTTTGAGATAAATTTGTAAAAAAATCAAAAAATTCCACAAAGTCGGAAAGGTCAGAAATATATTGGTTATACTATTTTATATTCGAGCTTTAATCTTTAAAAGTTAAGCAAAAAACTTATCCACAGGATGTGAGAGAGGGTGCTTGACCTTGCTGGGTTTTTTGTATTATAATATGTTTAAGATAGTCGGTTAAGGAAAATTAGTTGGGTTTTTTAATTTATTAAAAAATCAACTTTCAATAAAAATTCATCAGCTTTATAAGGAGGTTTCGATGAAAAATTTACTTTTAAAAGTATTAATTGTATTCAGTTTTTTAGGTTTTTCATCAGCTTCGGCTTTTGATTGGAATTCTTTAAATCCGTTTTCAAAAACAACT
>JAUXGC010000110.1 GCA_030622375.1 Sulfurovum sp. | reverse complement strand
ATAGGGTATCTCCGATACATTTATCCAAATGCTACAGATGAAAATGATTTTGATGAAGTATATGTAGGTCTTAGCAAAGCCTTTGATGGCTTTGCTCTAAATGCCAAATACTCATTTGCAATGGATAGCAATGTTGATACTACTGACTACTGGGAAGTAGGTAGCTCAGTTAAATTACCAATGGATATCAATCTTGCTGCATCTTATGGAGAGTATGATGAAGTTGGAACAAATTACATCGTCTCACTTTCAAAAGAATTTGGTAAATTTGAAGTTGCAGTAGCATATACAGATTTCTCTGGAGATACTATTGGAACCGATGAAGACTATATTGTAGGGACAATTAGTACAAGCTTCTAATTACAACTATTGTAAATCTCATAAAACCTTATTGGCATATCTCACTTTGAGGAGATATGCCATATATACTTTCTCCTCTTATCTCATGCCGTATAATATTAAAATATCTTATTGATAATCAATGTCAATTTAACATACTTTAAGGCTAAAAAGAGTAAATTACTCCTAGATAACTCTAAATGATAATAACTTTCATTTTACTTCTAAATAAATATAAGGATTTATAATCCATGAAACCAATTGTTATTGCATTGGCCGGTCAACCTAATGTAGGAAAGTCTTCTCTTATTAATGCTGTCTCAAATGCTACACTCAAAGTGGGAAACTTCTCTGGTGTTACTGTCGATAAAACAGAGGTAGTTTTTAACATTTGTGATGAAGTAGCGTGTAAAAATTATGAAGTTCATATCATTGACCTTCCAGGAGCTTACTCTCTCACGGAATATACCATAGAAGAGAAAGTAACTAAAAGTTTTTTACAGAGTGACGAGTATGATATTATCGTTAATGTCATAGATTCAACAAACTTACAAAGAAATTTGCTTTTTACAACACAACTTCTAGAGACTGGCAAAAAAGTCGTTGTAGCACTCAATATGAGTGATGAAGCCCAAAAAGAAGGAATAGAGATAGACGAGAAGCAACTCTCCTCTATTTTAGGTGTACCCTGCATCAAAACTTCTGCTGCTACAAAAGAAGGGATAGATGAGCTTCAAGAAGCTATTATTGAAGTTTTTGAACAAAAAGAAACTTCTGCAAAAGTAATTTATAGTAATCCCACAGAAGAAGAGATAGCACATATCGTAACTTTTATGGAAGAGAAAAAATATAAAAGCACTCTTCCCTACCGTCATCTAGCAGTGAAACTTCTGCAGGAAGATGAAGATATTTATAAAAAGATGCATGATGAACCTATTTGGATAGAGATGCTTCCTATCATCAGAGATGGACTAAATCACCTTTACTTGCATAATAATACCAAAGACCTTGACGAGATATTTGCAAATGAACATTTTGCCTTTGCAAAAGGTGCAAAGATGGAAGTAATATCTGTCAAATCTATGAAAGCTAAGAACATGACTCAGAAGATAGACAATCTTCTGATTAACAAGATATTAGGTATCCCTCTCTTTCTTTTCTTTATGTGGGGACTTTTTCAACTTACTTTTGAGCTAGGCTCACTACCTATGGATTACATAGACGCAGCATTCTCTTGGCTTGGAGATCAGGCAAAGGTAGTTCTTGGAGATGGTCAATTAGGATCACTCGTGGCTGACGGAATGATCGCCGGTGTAGGTGCTGTAGTGATGTTTTTACCAAACATCATCATACTTTTTATAGGTATTGCTTTGTTGGAGACCACAGGCTACATGAGTCGTGTAGCCTTTTTATTGGATGGGTTTTTCCATAAATTTGGACTACATGGAAAAAGCTTCATCCCTCTAGTTACTGGGTTTGGATGTTCTGTTCCTGCATATATGGCAGCAAGAACACTTAAAAATGAAAAAGACAGACTAATTACCCTATTTATCATTGGCTTTATGAGTTGTGGGGCTAGACTGCCCATATATGTACTTTTTGCAGGAGCATTTTTTGCCGAACAACAAGCTGGTAATATTCTGTTTATAATATACATTTCAGGTGCTCTGCTGGGTCTAATAATGGCTAAAATCCTTAAAACTTTTGTCTTTAAAGGTGATGATGAACCTTTTGTTATGGAAATGCCAAAGTATCGCTTACCATCATTTAAGCTAATTTGGCACACTGTTTATGGGCAAGCTAAATCTTACCTCAAAAAAGCAGGTACATTTATTTTGGCTGCCTCTATACTTATCTGGTTTGCTTCTAATTATCCTAAAGTGGATGCTCCTACTCATTTAGAGGCCAATCAAGTAAAACTTTACGAGCTTGAACACAGCTACCTAGGTATTGTTGGTCATGCGTCAGAACCATTCTTCGCACCTCTAGGCATGGACTGGCGTATGGCAGTAGCACTGGAAACAGGACTTGCAGCTAAAGAAATAGTTGTTTCAACACTCGGTATACTTTATGCTTTGGGAGAAGATGTAGATGAAGGAAACCAAGGGCTTATAGCACAAATTAAAGCAAATATCCCTTTCGCCTCTGCTATCGCATTTATTGTCTTTATTATGATTTATTTACCTTGTCTTGCAGCATCTATGGTGTTTGCAAAAGAAGCTGGAGGCTGGAAGTATCTGGTTTATCTATTTTTTATGACTTCTGCCACTGCATGGATATTAAGTTTTATAGCATACAGAATAACACTAATAATAACAGGAATTTGATATGAAATTAAGTGAATTAACTAAAGGTGATAAAGCAGAAATAATGAAAGTTAATGCGGACAAAGCATTAAGGGATCGTTTAATTTCTTTTGGGGTTATGAGAGGTGAAGAGTTGACAATAAAAGGCTGTTCTCTCGCCAAACAAACGATGGAGATAGAAGTTGGTTCAACACTCATTGCTCTGCGTGCAGATGAAGCAGAGAAAATAGAGGTAGAAAAGATATAGTCATAGTATATGTGCAACAACACAACAAAAAACAACCAATTTAGGAAGAGAAATGCGTAAGATTTTATTGAGTACCGCAAGTTTAATGATAGTGAGTATTAATATTTACGGAGAGGTATTAAGTGAATCATTTAATAATATACAAAATACTCATGAGTTATGCGAGGTTCAACAAAATGAACACCAACCTATTGAAGTACGAAGCGTAAGGAGCATATTGAGCAAATATGACCCCATGGAGCATACCAAAGGTCAACTCAGAGCAGGACATATCACACTATCAGAAGATGGTGCTTCACGGGCAAGGTCCCATGCACTTGGAGGGCATGTTCATTTTAGCACCAAAAGATGGAATTTATTGATGGTTGGTGCTGAGGCATACACAATACTTAACCTTGGCATACATCAAAATCCTCTCAATATGAATGGGGACTTCTTTGATGAAAATGAAAAGAGTTTCATCCTTTTGTCTCAAGCTTATTTAGATATCAAATGGTGTAATACTGAAATCAAACTTGGAAGACAGATACTGGATACACCTCATGCCGACAGCGATGATATCAGAATGATGCCAAACTACTTTGAAGCTTTTACCATTGCAAACACAGATATTGATAATCTAACGCTCTTGGCAGGAATGATAGACAAGATGGCGGGTTGGGAGAACGGTATCAATAGTCCAGATTTTGTTGATGTGGGAAAAACATTGGGCACCCATAAAATAGACAGTATCTACTATGCTTCAGCTTCTTATGAGGGAATCAAAAATCTATCATTAAGTCTATGGTACTACCACTATAGTGATATTGCCAATATAATTTATGCAGAGGCAGGATATAGCTATATATTTTCTGAAAATACAATATTTACCTTAGGATTACAATACGACAGTAGTAAGCAAACAGGAGCAGTCCTTTTAGATAAGCAAGAGTCTCAAACCTACGGTATAAGTATAGAATCAGAATTTACAGATTTAGGTTTAACTCTTTTAGCTGCATACAATCAAGACAATGGAAAAACAGGGGCAATGGGTTTAAGTTTGGGTGGTGGCACATTCTTTACATCAATGGAAGATCAAACACTTGATGCACTGGGTACTTCAGGAAAAGCATGGATAATCGGTGCAGGTTATAATTTTGAAAAAACGGGTATTGATGATTTGACTATTGGTATTGCTTACGGCAATTTTGAAGCAGATAATGCTTCACTCTACAAGTCAGAAGAGATAGATGTTGTTTTGGAATATAATTTTGATGATAAAGTTTCCATGACAGTAGCTTTTAGCTCCATAGACCACAAAGTAGCTGCTGCAGAAGACTATAATCAATTTAGGCTAATTGCCAATTACAATTTTTAATTACTATAAAATTTAAACGATTAAGGGGCTAATAAAGCCTCTAAATCATCTTTTGCATTTTACTTTTTGCACTATGTAAAGATAGTGTACTCTTCCATGAAAGATTACCCTTGTCCAACATCTATAAAACCATAAAAATACAAATAGAACTTAATAACTAAAAAAATTCATTATTCTATATCAAACTTTTACAACACTTAGATATAATTACTTAATTTTATATTTAGGAATTTTATGGGTATTTTAGTTGCACTTTTAGTTTTGTCAGTATTGATATTTTTTCATGAGTTAGGACACTTTACGGCTGCACGTTTCTTCGGTGTGCAGGTCGATGTATTCAGCATAGGATTTGGAAAAAAACTTTACTCAAAAATGATAGGTAAAACCCAGTGGAGCATCTCTGCTATTCCTCTTGGTGGTTACGTAAAAATGAAAGGTCAGGATGATACTGACCCTACAAATATCAGCTACGATGATGACAGTTACAATACCAAAAAACCTTGGCAGCGTATTATCATTTTACTTGCTGGTCCTTTTGCCAATTTTCTTATGGCATTTTTACTTTACTTGGCGATCTCCTATATGGGTGTACCCAAACTACT
>JAUXGC010000039.1 GCA_030622375.1 Sulfurovum sp. | reverse complement strand
GATGCAGAAGCATTTGCCAAAATAAATGGTGGTGATGTTGTTGATTACAGTGGTGCATATAAAGCAGCAGAGGATGATTTTGCCAAAGACAGTAAAATGGTCGCTAAAAAACAAGCTATGATGGCAGAAAAAGGTAAAATGATGTATGGTAAAATGTGTCAAAAAACAGAGTTGAAATTTGCTACTACAGCTGAAGCTAAAACATTTATCGTTGAAAACAAGCTATGTAAAGATTTGAATCCTAAACAGATGCAAGCAGTAGGACTTTACTTAAAAAATAGATAACTCTCTCAGAACTTTTCGTTCCCATGCTCTGCGTGGGAATGCATACATCAATATAATATGCAATAAGAATATGTTAGTCAATATAACTCTTATGTGCATTCCCACGGAGACAGTGGGAACGAGGTTAACATATTATGAAAAATATACTACTTATAACACTATTTATCACGGGATTACTTTTTGCCAATGAATTAAGTTTAGCAAAGATTGTTAAGCTTTCAAATAAAGGCGAAAAGATTGTTAATACGCTTTGTGAATCCAAAGAACTTCCTTCTGCTCAAGGAACCATAGAACAATTGATGGAAAAGATAAAGAAGTCTCAATCTTGTCCTCCTCTTTCCAAATCCAAGCTGGAAGCGGTTGCCTATTATGTAAGTAACGGCAGTATGAAGCTTACGGGCAAGCATATTGCTGTACCTGCAAAAGAGAAATGTCCTGTATGCGGTATGTTTGTTGCTAAGTATCCTAAGTGGGTAGGACTCATCGTTGTGGGTGAGAAGAAATATTATTTTGATGGGGCGAAAGATATGATGAAATTTTACATTTTTGATGCTGACTTCCCATACGATAGAAAGAAGATAGAGACAATAAAAGTAACGGATTTCTATACACTTGAGGGTATTTCTGCAAAAGAGGCTTTTTATGTTATTGGATCAGATGTATATGGACCTATGGGCAATGAGCTTATTCCTTTTAAAACGCAAGAAGCGGCCAAAAACTTTATGAATGACCATAGAGGAGAAGAGATTGTACATTTTGATAAGATTACAGCTAAGATGGTGATGGCATTAGACGGTGTTGAGTATGAAGAGTAGAGATTGATGGCAAAGGCTTTTTACACAGTATTCAGTTTTCTGTTTTTGATAACTTTTTCTGTAAGCATACATTATGTAGCTACAGATAGAGTTTCGGCTACAAATAGTCTTAGTGCAGTTGCAGGATTGACTCGGATGGGTTCACTTTCATTGAGCGTTGCTTATTATGAGCCTAGAGTTCAAAGGATTGAAAAGGCAAATAATATTATTTATCCTGAGATGATGTCTATTGACCGAATGGATTTTGTGTATGAGAACTAGTCCTTTTTTCCATTTTTTGATGTTAGGGTTTTTCAAGGAGAGAAAGAAGCATATTGGTGTTATTGCAATCTCGTTGGTGATTCTATTTTTGCTAGGTAGTGCACTATTTATCTCTTCTTCTATTCGATACTCTTTAAATCAGACATTGGCTTGGGAGCCTGATTTTGTTGTTCAGCGCACTCAAGGTGGACAGAAAGTCAATGCACCAACAGCATGGATAGATGACCTTTTGGAAGTTCACGGCATCAGCAAAGTAACTCCACGTGTCTATGGTCGTTACTTTTTTAAAGCTAAAGAGAACTCTTTTTTAATCGTTGGAGTTGATTTTATGGATGAGCAAAGCAATAAGGCATTGCGTATGATGATGGATGAGACTGATTTGAAGCAGTTTTTAAAGGGGGACAATATGCTTGTAGGTGAAGGAGTTTCCACACATCTTAAAACACATTTTTACCCCAATGGCTACACTTTTTTAACGCCTAAAGGTGTCTTCAAAAAAGTGAACCTCTTTAAAGTACTTCCTAAAAAAAGCAATTTAATCTCCAATGATATGATTATTGTTCCTATTGAATTAGCTCGTGAGATTTTAGGAATGGGAGAGGATGAAGTAAGCGATATAGCTTTAAATGTGCCCAATGATGACGAGTGGGACAACGTTGCCGATAAAATCAGTGCATTCTACTATGATATACATGTTACAACTAAAGAAGATATAAAAAAAGCATATGAGAACCTCTATAATTACAAAGGAGGTGTTTTTTTGATTCTATTCCTGATAGTGATTGTTACCTTTGTGCTTATTCTTTATCAGCGTTACTCTATGGTTTACTCAAGTGAACGACGCCATATTGGTTTATTGAGAGCTTTAGGGTGGAGTATCCGAGATGTATTGAAGTTAAAGTTTTTCGAAACTATGATGATAGTGGTTATTGCATTTGTACTGGGTGTAGCATTGGCTTATCTTTATGTCTTCGTATTGGGGGCACCATTGCTTAGAGAGATATTTTTGGGCGGTGCCAATCTACCTAACAGTGTAATACTTGTTCCTGTATTGGATTTTGGCATACTTAGTTCTATTTTCCTGATTTATGCTATTCCTTTTATCTCAGCAGTGCTTATTCCAACTTGGAAGATTGCTGTAACCGATCCTAAAGAGGCGATGTTATGATGAAAGCAATGATTGTTATTGACAATCTTAATAAACATTTTAAGAGTGGTGATGATATTTTTAAGGTTCTCAAAGGTATTAATCTGCAAATTAATTCAGGAGAGTGTATTGTTTTAAAAGGAGTAAGTGGCAGTGGCAAGACAACACTGCTTTCGATTATAGGTGGTTTAGATAGGCCTAGTAGTGGGAAAGTGTTAGTAGAGGGAGAGTCTATTAGTAAACTTCCTGATTTGCATATTTCTCACTTTAGAGCCCGAAAGATAGGGATGATTTTTCAGCACTTTAATCTGTTTGATCATCTCACAGCTGCAGAAAATGTGATGATTCCTTTAATCCCTACAGGGTTGGATATGCATGAAGTCAATCATAAAGTCGAGGTAAGTTTGAAACTTGCAAATATTTTTCATAAAGCGAATAGTGCGGCAGGAAGACTCTCTGGAGGCGAGAAGCAGCGTGTTGCTATAGCCCGTGCGTTGGCGTCCAATCCAGCCATTATTTTGTGTGATGAGCCCACAGCAAATCTTGACCGCAATAATTCATTAAAATTTATCGATATCCTAAGTCAGCTTCATGAAATGGGAAAAACAATCGTGGTAGCTACGCATGATCCACTCTTTGATACTTTGCCTTTTGAGAGTAAAATTATACCGATGGAAGATGGTTCTCTTGTTGACACTTTTTCTAAAGATACACTTGCAGAAAGCTAAAGGAAACTCGTGAACGAAATATTATTGAGCAATCAAGTTCTTGTCTATCTGTTGAGTGAGTCTATCCTTTTTGGACTGCTACTTATTGCATTTGTAATCACATTTGGGATTTTGCTCAAATGGGATTTTGGCAGTTACTCAGAACAACAGTTTCTCTTAGAGCGACGTGCGTATTTGACAATGACTATTTTACTCTTTGTTTTTGTAGTAAAGTTTCTACTTCTAGTCTATTTTGTATTTGCCATCGATAGTTTGTCTCTTCTGGTGCCGGGTGCCATGTGTGCTGCAGGAGTAATCTCGGCCAATGATTATGGTATGCTATTACTTTTTTTAAAATTGGTAATCCTCTTTTTCTTGTTACTTTGGATGGCACTAAACAGTTATGACTTGCGTGCTAAAAACTATCCTATTTTTCGTTTAAAATCGTGGCTTTTTATTGCAATATTTTTCATTATTTCTATAGAACTTGGGTTGAATTTTGCTTACTTCAGTCATATAGATACTCTGGAGCCTGTGAATTGCTGTTCAACACTTTATGGACAGCTAGAAGGTGCCAATCCTTTGCCTTTTGGGCTTAACATAATGACTCTCTTGCTTCTTTTCTATCTTATTTATATTGTCGTAATGGGTGCAATGCTTTCAAAGCAGAGGGTGCTTTCTGTGCTGGCAACCCTTCTTTTTGTTATGATTGCATACTATAGTGTAGTCTATTTTTTTGGTACGTATATTTATGAGTTGCCTACCCACAACTGCCCTTTTTGTATGTTGCAAGTGGAGTATTATTATGTTGGCTATTTGGTTTGGGGAACACTTTTTGTTGGGGCCTATCTTGGCATAGTCTCCTCTATCATGGAGATAGGACTTAAAGAGGAGAGAAAAAAGGAGCAGACATCTGCATTGATATTGCTCAGTATTTTTGTGCTATTATGCACCGCTTATGTTGCTATCTATTATCTTCGTAACGGCGTCTTTTTATAAACAGTGGAGTTGAAAATATGAAAAAAATTATACCCATAATCATTATAGCGTTGATGCTTGCTATCATTTCTATAATTTTTATTTCGATGGCAAAAAAAGATCAGCCTATTACTATCATGACAGGAAACATAGAGATGAAGCCTTTGCCTATCAAGATAAACCATACTAATGATCCACAGTGTGCTATGCTGATTAAGACAACCTATAATAGTGCTCAGCTTGCAATTCCCGATGGCAGAACTTGGTTTTTTGATGATCCTGGTTGCATGGTGCTTTGGATTGAGGAGAAATCTTTTCGTTATGAAGCAAAGCTATGGGTGCATACAATCGATACCAGTCGGTGGATAGATGCTAAAACAGCATATTATGGTATTACAGATCGTTCAGAGATGGGTTACGGGTTTGGATCAAGAGAACAAGAGACCAATACAACGATTAGTTTTGAAGAGATGCGTCTTAGAATGTTGCGTGGTGAGAATGTAACTGATCCTAGAATTAGAAAAAAACTTTTAGGGGTTTAATTGAATACTATAGATTATATTTCAATCATTACGATTGCTTTTTTAGGCTCAGTAGGTCATTGCATTGGAATGTGCGGAGGAATTATTATTGCTTATAGTAGTGCTAAGGTAGACAGTAAGTGGTCAAAATGGATACAATCTGTGGCTCATCTATCCTATTCATTTGGAAGGATTACAACATATACACTGCTAGGTGCTATTTTTGGAGCTATTGGTGGCGTGACTTCTTTTAACTATATGGCAAATGCAACGCTAACTATTGTTGCGGGGGTATTTATGATTTTGGCTGGGTTATCTCTTTTGGGAAAACTCTCGTTTTTGACTAAGTTTGAACACTCTTTTTCGCAAACTTCATGGTATCAAGAGATATTTAGAAATGTATTGCGTTCAAAATCATTTTATAGTTTTTATATTTTGGGACTCTTAAATGGTTTGCTTCCCTGTGGACTTGTTTACTTCTTTGCGGTGACAGCTGCAAGTACAGGTAGCCCGTTATGGGGTGCCGTGGTTATGTTTATTTTTGGACTTAGTACTGTAACGGCACATTTCACAATGGGACTGTTTACAGGGGTTTTTACTAAAAGTAACTTTCGAAAGACAATGATGAATGCAGCTGCCATGGTTGTAGTTTTTTATGGTTTCTATACAATCTATCGTGGGTATGATTTTATACGTCATCCAGAAAAGTCTCTGCTGAATTGTTGTGATACGGATAGCGAGACAGAAGAGGGGAAAAACCAATTTCCAAAATTTGAATTTAAAAAAATAGAGCTAAACCCATAGGAGCATAATTAACAATATAAGTTTTTTTTATTTTATTTTGTAGCGTTTATTATCTGAAAAATGGAGTGTTATTGTGAAAAATATTTTAATGAATATTTTAACTTTTAGTGTTGTCATTGCAACAATTGTGATACTTTTACTCTTTTTAGGAAGTGAAGAGGGAGGAAGATATGTATATAAACACAATACAACCCATCAAGCCATTCTCATTAAATCCAAAGAGTATCAATGTTCTGAGTGTAGTATGGATGTAGAAGATATTGAGTATGCAGTACAACTTATAACCAAAAATGGAGATACATATTTTTATGATGATATAGGCTGTGTAGTACTTTGGCTTGAAAACCACCCTGTTGATACAAAAATTATACTAACACAAACGCTAGATACGAATCAGTGGATGAATGCGACAGAGGCATGATATTTTCGCATAGCACCTTCACCTATGGGTTATGGTTTTGGAGCAGTAGAAAATAAGAAAGAGGGGCTCGTCTCGTACGAAGAGATGAAGCTTTTAATGCTTCAAGGTAAAAACTTACATAACCCTTTTATAAAAAAGAAACTTTTTGGGGAGTAAAAATATTGTCACATTTTCTGCACAATGAAATGCTTTACTTCCTATACAAGCGAGTATTTCTAAATTAAGTATATCTTTTTTAGTATTTTTTTGTTATACTTGTGCGTATTTTTAACAAACTTAAGGAGTAATTAATGGCATTATTTGATGATGTAAAAGAAGTAGTCGTTGAACAACTAAACGTGAGCCCAGATGAGGTAAAAGAAGATTCAAAATTTGTAGAAGATTTAGGAGCTGATAGCCTTGATGTTGTTGAGCTAGTAATGGCTCTTGAAGAAAAATTTGATATTGAAATTCCTGATGATCAAGCAGAGGCTATTGCAACTGTATCTGATGCAATCAAATTCATCGAAAAAGTATAAATAAATCCCCTTTTTTGGGGATTATAAAATATATATGAGTATTTTTTAAATTTTGATATATATTTTACTAAAAAGTAAATAGGAGAGCTATATGAAAAGAGTAGTAGTTACAGGTTTAGGTATGATAAACTCTTTAGGGCTTGATAAAGAGAGCGCATTTTTGGCAATTATTGAAGGAAAATGTGGTATTAAAAATATAGAATCATTTGATATAGAGAAGCACTCGGTAAAGATTGCTGGTGAAATTATGAATTTTGACCCTTTATCTGTAATGGATGGAAAAGAAGTAAAAAAAGCAGATAGATTCATACAGCTTGGGCTTAAGGCTGCAGACGAAGCCATAAAAGATGCAAAATTTGGTGATGATTTAGATGTAGAAAGATTTGGTATAGCTTCTGCTTCAGGAGTAGGAGGGTTACCAAATATAGAAAAAAATTCAGTAGTATGTGAACTTAAAGGACCAAGAAGAATTTCACCTTTTTTCATCCCCTCTTCGTTAGTAAATATGCTTGGTGGGTTTATCTCTATTTCTCAAGGATTAAAAGGTCCTAATCTAGCATCAGTTACAGCATGTGCGGCAGGAACTCATGCCATTAATGAAGCAGCAAAAAGTATCATGGTTGGTACGGCAGATAAAATGCTAGTAGTCGGTGCAGAGTCAGCGATTTGCCCAGCAGGCATAGGTGGATTTGCCGCTATGAAAGCATTATCTACACGAAATGATGACCCACAAACATCTTCAAGACCTTTCGACA
Source organism: Sulfurovum sp. (assembly GCA_030622375.1). Classification (GTDB taxonomy): domain Bacteria; phylum Campylobacterota; class Campylobacteria; order Campylobacterales; family Sulfurovaceae; genus Sulfurovum. The sequence goes on along the minus strand of JAUXGC010000039.1, from coordinate 2,282 downwards.
AAGACCGTGATGGTTTTGTTATGGGTGAGGGTGCAGGTGCTTTAGTGTTAGAGAGTTATGATGATGCTGTGGCAAGAGGAGCAAGAATTTATGGAGAGCTTATTGGTTTTGGTGAGAGTGGTGACGCAAACCATATTACAACACCTACAATGGATGGACCTCTCCGTGCAATGAAGGGTGCATATAAGATGGCGGGTGAGCCAAAAATAGACTATGTTAATGCACATGGTACCTCTACGGCTGTTAACGATAAAAATGAGACGGCAGCAATTAAGGAGCTTTTTGGCGGGAAAGAGAACTGTCCACCAGTTAGTTCTATTAAAGGACAAATAGGTCATTGTTTGGGTGCCGCAGGGGCTATAGAGGCGATTGTTTGTCTTATGTCTATGAGAGATGGTATTTTACCTCCAACTATTAACTATACAACTCCAGATGAAAATTGTGACCTTGACTATATTCCAAATAAAGCTAGAAAAGCAGAGATTAAGGTTACGATGAGTAACTCATTTGGTTTTGGCGGAACCAACGGTGTAGTTATTTTTAAGAAGATATAAGGATTTAAAATGGCGACTTATTTAGATTTTGAAAATAGAATTGAAAAGATACAAGAAGAGATTGTATCGGCACATGCCATTGCAAATTTGGATGCTGTAGAAAAATATCAAAAAGAGTTAGCCAAAGAAGTGGAAAAAACTTTTGGTTCTCTTGGTGATTATCAAAAGCTTAGACTTGCACGCCATCCAGATAGACCTTATTCTTTAGACTATATAAAACTTCTTATGGAAGATGCCTATGAAATCCATGGAGATAGAGCTTTCCGTGATGATCCTGCCATTTTGTGTTATATCGGCTGGATTGATGGTCAAAAGACTATGGTTATTGGTGAACAAAAAGGTCGTGGAGTTAAAAATAAAATCAAACGAAATTTTGGTATGCCAAACCCAGAAGGATACAGAAAAGCCCTCCGTGCTGTGAAAATGGCAGAGAAGTTTGACATTCCAGTACTAATGCTTATAGATACTCCGGGTGCATACCCTGGACTTGGAGCAGAAGAGAGAGGACAGAGTGAGGCTATTGCTAAAAATCTTTTTGAATTTGTTTCTGTAAAAGTTCCATTAATTTCTATTGTTATCGGTGAGGGTGGTTCTGGAGGAGCACTTGCTATAGGTGTTGCAGACAAGTTTGCTATGATGCGTTATTCAGTATTTTCAGTTATCTCACCAGAGGGGTGTTCAGCTATTTTGTGGAACGACCCTACTAAAGTAGAGGCAGCAACTAAAGCACTTAAAATTACGCCAGATGATTTACTTTCACATGGTTTAGTTGATGACATATTAAATGAGCCACTCATTGGTGCACATAGAGATAAAGTAACAGCAGCAGAGGTTATAAAAGAGTATTTTTTAGAAAATGTAAAAGCCCTTAGGGAGCTTTCAGTTGATGAGTTGCTTGAGCAACGCTACAAAAGACTCACTGCCGTTGGCGCTTATAGCGAATAGCTTTATAACACTTTTTTATTGATATGATACATGAAATAGCTAATTCTATTGTTGGATACATAGGAGATATGGGTTATTGGGGTATTTTTTTACTTATGTTTCTTGAAAGTACTTTTTTCCCTTTCCCCAGTGAAATTATTATGATACCGGCAGGATATTTGGCCTATAAAGGTGAAATGAATATCTACTTAGTTGTTTTTATGGGCATACTTGGTTCTGTATTGGGAGCCCTATTTAACTATTATCTCGCTATGCATTTTGGTAGAAAATTTATTTTAAAATATGGAAAATATTTTTTTATTAAAGAGAAAACTCTAGATAAATTAGAAGATTTTTTTACCAAACATGGAGAACTCTCCACATTTAACGGAAGACTCATCCCAGGTATTCGCCAACTCATCTCCCTACCAGCAGGATTGGCACGAATGAATATTGCCAAATTCTCTTTTTATTCAGCTTTGGGTGCAGGTATATGGGTAGTTGTATTAGTAGCTTTAGGGTATCTTTTAGGTTCAAATGAAGCTCTTATTTCAGAGTATCTTAAATCAGCAACATTGATTGTACTTATTTGTGTAGCACTTCTTACACTCTTTTATGTGGTACGACATAAAAGAAAAAAATCAATATTGGAAGATTGATTAAAAAATATTGATTATTTTAAGACTTACTTTGATACTATAAATAAATAATTTTTATATAAAAAGGAGTATGGTAATGAATATTAAAATAGGTATATCTATAGTTACAATGGGATTGGTTTTACAAGGATGTATGCCAGGTATG
>JAUXGC010000200.1 GCA_030622375.1 Sulfurovum sp. | reverse complement strand
TTCTTCATCTATTTGGTTTTTTATTCTATCTATCTCTCGGTCTACCTTGTCAGAAAGGTCACATCCGCCTAGTGTAAACAGAGTGATTAATAGTAGTGGATAAATATATTTTTTCATAAAAGAGTACCTTTGTTTTGGTGATTATTTTGAATATAATCATAGCATCTTTTTATTATTTCAATATTAAGTTAGTAACCAATAGTTTTCTTAATAGAATGGTCTTTCTATTTTTTAGACTTTAATATTTAAAAATTTTCAAATTTTTTACGTAAAGAAAATCCATACTCTTCTATAAAGTAATAACTCAAAGAAGATATGATAAATAGAGATATAAGAAAAAAGATTGTAACTTGTAGTAATGAAAAGTCTTTAAGTGGCATAAATAATTTTATAAGAAATAAAAGAGGCATATGCCAAAGATAAAGAGAATAAGATATCTTACCTACCCATGCAAGAAGATGTAGTTCTTTGCGTTTATGACGATAAAATACTATGAATAGAGATGCTACTGCTAACAAAGTAAATATATTTTTTATTAAAAAACTTTCAAGAAAAAATCTTTGATTGGATAAGAAAATAAAAATGCCAATAATAAGTATAAATAAAATATATTGTAATAGAGGTATCATTGAGTATCGACCAATAGAGTATTTGTAAATATAAATACCAGCAATGAAATATATCATCTGTCCTGGTAACTGAAATGAAAAAAAGAATAATTTTGCCATATAATTTGAAGCACTTTTGTCAAGATGAAAAATATAATCAAATAAGCCTAAATCTATACACCATAAGTAGAAAAAAGCTAGTATAAAAAGTATGAAAAAATATCTATCTTTTTTTAGATAAATAAAAAATAATGGAGCCACAATATACCAAAGCATCTCAATACTTAGTGTCCAGTAAGCACCATTGATACCCAGTCCAGATGTTTGGTAAAGGAAATATGAGGTAAATGTAAGGTGTGAAAATACTTGTTTCTGTATAAATGATGATGTCCATGTATCCATAGTGTTAAATACATAAAAGGCTAAAATAAATACTATTATAAAATTAAAATAATATGCAGGTAGAATACGAAATAATCTATGCAAAGTATATTGTTTTAATCCTTTTTTTATACCCTTTTTTGAGATACTATAGTCGACAGAACGGTAGATGAGATATCCAGAAATAACAAAAAAAAGTGGTACGCCTATTTGTCCTATGGAAATTACAAAAGTATAGTATGTACTATGATGAAGTCCTAATAGCTCAAAAAAATGATAGAGAATAACAACGCTTACTGCCAACCCTCTTAGTATATCAATGCCTTCTAGTCTCATTTTCATTATTTAATCTTTGGTTTCAAGGACTTGATTATCTCTTGTGTACTTTGAAATAGCTTGGTCTTAAATATTTCAAGAGTTTCCAAAACAGCCTCTACACTAACTTCATCTACAATATAACCTTTATTATATTTGGAAACTCTCTCTGCTGGTGCACCAAGATTAAAGACCATAAGTGGTAGCTCCATCATTATAATCTCTTGTGTGGTATATGAAAATGTTTCTGGCCATATAGAGGGGATAAGAAATATATCTATATTTTGATTTTTAATTATATCAGGCAGTTCATCTCGTTTGTATCTGCCTGTTGCATGAAAATGTTTACTGTTTATGTTTTCAGTAATTTCCCCAATAACCACCATATCAATATCAAGATTTTCTCTCTCAATAGTTTTTACCATGTTTTTAATAATTAAAGAGCCTTTTGCATAGTTGATGGCTCCCAATACTCCTATAGTGATTTTATTTGAACTTTCATCTCTTTGTATTTTAACTGGAGCAAGAGGTGCTACTTGATGAGGAATAACTTCAATGTTTGTTTGATTGAGTTTTGGGTATGCTTTAAGCAGTATCTCTTTAGACGAGTTTGAAAAACATAATATGTTACTACTTTGTTGTAAAAGTTTAATCCAAAACTCTCTCCATAACTTCATATCTATGATATCGGAGTAAAAGCTTTTCCACTCCAAGGCATTTTTTTGCATACACAGACTACACTTCTCTAAAGATGGAATATCACAATAGATGCCTTCATCATTCAAAAGAGTATAGTTAGGACATATAGGATAAAAATCATGTATAGGCAGAATTAACTTGATATTTTTCTCTTCTACTAAAATATGAATATAATTTAAGATTTCATAGCTATCTCTAAAGCTTACCAAACTATTTAAAAACAGCTCTTCTATGTTTAGTTTTGAGAGTAGCATTTGCACCTCTTCAAAAGAGGTGACTCTAAAATTAAATGTATAGTTTTTATAGTTATAAAAAAACTTGAAATTATTACTGTAAAAATCGTACCTTACAGTTAAAGTATTTTTCTCTTCTTTGATATACCTCTCTATCAGTTCATTGGCATAGATGTTTGCACCGCCACCCAAGTCATGATCAAAAATCAGGTTAATGCCAGTTTTTTTGCTAGAAGCCACCATAATAAAAATATTTCTCAATACCTCATGAGGGTTTTGCTCTATATATGTTTGAACATCTTTACCGTAATTGGGATGTTTTTTTAGCAGTTTAATGTAGTTCT
>JAUXGC010000093.1 GCA_030622375.1 Sulfurovum sp. | reverse complement strand
TCTGGACCGGAAAAGATTTTGACCTTTTTTCCTTTTGTTTCGGGATCATAGATCGGATCATGCATCAGGTAGTAGAGACCCAAAATCATATCTTGTGAAGGTACGGCGATAGCTTTACCAGAAGCTGGAAGCAAAATATTCATAGATGCGAGCATCAATACTTTTGCTTCGGCTATCGCTTTATCTGAAAGCGGTATATGTACTGCCATTTGATCCCCATCAAAGTCGGCGTTGAACGCAGAACATACAAGTGGGTGCAATTGGATTGCTTTACCCTCTATAAGTCTTGGGTGAAACGCTTGAATAGAGAGTTTATGGAGTGTTGGTGCACGGTTTAGTAAAACAGGATAGTTTTCAACTACTTCTTCTAAGCACTCCCATACTTCATTTACTTTTTTCTCAATCATCTTTTTAGCTTGCTTAAGTGTCGTTGCGTAGCCTTTCTCTTCAAGCTTAGCCATCAAGTGAGGTTTGAATAACTCAATAGCCATTACTTTAGGAAGTCCACACTGATCCATGCGTAAGTCTGGTCCAACAACAATAACAGAACGGCCAGAGAAATCAACCCGCTTACCAAGAAGGTTTTGACGGAAACGACCCTGTTTACCTTTAATAACTTCTGAGAGTGATTTTAATGGCCTTTTATTTGCACCTTTAACTGCATTTCCTCTTCTGCCGTTATCAAAAAGTGCATCTACAGCTTCTTGCAACATACGCTTTTCATTTCTAACAATAATTTCTGGAGCATCAAGCTCTACAAGCCTCTTAAGTCTTTGGTTCCTGTTAATCACTCTTCTGTAGAGATCATTTACGTCAGAAACTGCGAACTTGCCTCCATCAAGACTTACAAGAGGTCTCAAGTCTGGTGGGAGTACTGGAAGTTGAGTTAACATCATCCACTCTGGTCTATTTCCTGAATGTAAAAATGACTCAATTACCTTAAGACGTTTTATAATTGTTTTTCTTTTTGCTTCAGACTTAGTTGCTTGGATATCCTCTTTAAGTTGAGCAAACATATCAACAAGGTCAAGGTCAGCAAGAAGCTCTTGTACAACTTCCCCACCCATTCTTGCATCTAACTCTGTATCGCCAAAACGTTGCACTATCTGCTGATATTGCTCTTCATTAAGTACATCATACTTAGCAAGAGGGTTAGTTCCTGCACTATCGTAAGAGGCTTCTCCAGGTGCTTTAACAATATATGCTTCATAATAAAGTACTCTCTCCAAATCTTTCATTTTTACACCCAAAAGTGTACCAATTCGTGATGGAAGAGAAGATACATACCAAATATGTGCTACAGGAGCTATGAGGTCAATATGCCCCATACGGTTTCTTCTCACTTTAGAAGAAGTAACTTCAACTCCACATTTTTCACAAACTACACCTTTATAACGCATCTTTTTATACTTGCCACAAAGACACTCATAGTCTCTAATAGGTCCAAATATTTTAGCACAAAAAAGACCATCCCTCTCAGGCTTTAGAGTTCTATAGTTAATAGTTTCTGGCTTCTTTACTTCACCAAAGCTCCAAGATAATATTTTTTCTGGACTTGCAACTCTAAGCTGTAGGGCTGCTATATCTCTAGGTCTCTCTTCTTTGTTAAGATCTATTAGTGATAAATTTTCTAAAAACTTACTCATTTTCACCCTCCACTTCTTTTTTACTCTCATATAACTCTGTATCTAACCCAAGTGCTTGAAGCTCTTTTGTTAGCACGAACATTGTCTCTGGCACACCTGACTCTGGTACAGATTCGCCTTTAGTTATGGCTCTATATGCCCTTGCTCTACCTTCAACATCATCTGACTTAATGGTAAGCATCTCTTTAAGTGTATGAGCTGCGCCATAAGCTTCAAGAGCCCAAACTTCCATCTCTCCAAATCTCTGTCCACCAAATAGTGCTTTACCACCAACTGGTTGCTGTGTAACCAATGAATAAGGTCCTGTTGAACGTGCATGCACTTTTTCGTCAACCAAGTGATGAAGTTTAAGCATGTACATATATCCAACATTAACTCTCTCTATCATCTCTTCACCTGTTTTGCCATCAAAAAGTGCTGTTTTCCCATCTGAATCTATTTTTGCCATTTCAAAAAGCTTATCAAACTCTTTTTGGTTTGTGCCTTCAAAAACAGGTGCAGCAAACTTAACACCAGAAGACCAATCTCTAGCATATTTAAGTAATGCTTCATCACCTATTTCTCTTAAAGTCTCTTTAGCATTCATCAGTTTAGCCACATCTGCAATATCAATCATTTTGGCTCTTAAATCTTTAATGAAATCCTTTGTTTGTTTGTCAAACATATCTTGGATTTGCTCACCTAGTCTCTTGCCAACAAGTCCCAAGTGTACTTCAAGGATTTGACCAATATTCATACGAGAAGGTACTCCTAGTGGATTTAAAATAAGATCTACTGGTCTTCCATCTTTTTGGTATGGCATATCAATTTCTGGAACAATATTAGAAACAATACCTTTGTTTCCATGTCGTCCAGCCATTTTATCTCCTACTTTAAGCTTTCTTTTTGTGGCGATATAAATTTTAACTAATTTTGTTACCCCAGAAGGAAGAATATCATCCTTTTCAAGCACAGTAAGCTTCTCTTCATGGTCATCTTTGAGTCTCTTTTTCTGTTTCAAAAAATAGTTCTTAAGTGACTCATACTCATTTTGTACCTTATCGGAATAAGACTGAACTACTCCTCTAAGCGCAAATCTATTTACCTCTTTAATTGTATTTTCAGATATTTTAGAGCTTGCCTTGTATTCAGTTTCTCCAATAGTTACCTCTTTTACTAGAACTTGTCCTGCTAAATAATTTGCAATACGTAAAATCTCTTCCCTGTCTATCATGAGAAGTTGATCGTGATGGTCACTATCTAAGATGGCTTTCTCTTCTTCATATGCCTGAATAGCACGTGCATCTTTTTCATAACCTTTTTTTGTAAAGACCTTAATGTCGACTACAATGCCTTCCATAGATGCTGGGCAATAGAGTGATTTATTGACCACATGTCCTGCTTTTTCTCCAAAGATAGCCCTAAGTAGTCTCTCTTCAGGAGTAGGTTTAATTTCCCCTTTAGGACTTACTTTACCAACAAGTATCATGCCTGGCTTTGCATATGTACCTATTTCAATAATACCGCTCTCATCAAGATGGAACAACTCATCTTCACGAATATTTGGAATATCCCGCGTAATCTCTTCTGTACCATGTTTGAGTTCTCTAGCCTCTACCTCTTTTTCATAAGTATGCACAGAGGTAAAAGTATCTTCACGAAGAAGCTTTTCGGAAATAACGATTGCATCCTCGTAGTTATATCCATACCAGGGCATAATTGCAACCATAATATTCTTACCAATTGCAAGTTCACCTTGATCCATGTTTGCACCATCAGCAATCACTTGTTTGGCTTTTACTTTATCTCCTAATTTAACAATTGGGGTTTGTGAAAAAGTAGTATTTTGATTGGTTCTCATATTTTTTTCAAGAGGGTAGTGGTCTATAAATACTCCTGTATCATCTTCTCCCATGATATAAATATTTTTAGAGTCTACTTTTTCAACCTGTCCTGCTCTTTTTGCTTTAACTGCTTCCCAAGCATCACGACTTACAATTGCCTCCATACCTGTTCCAACTATTGGTGCTTCTGTTTTAAGAAGTGGCACCGCTTGACGTTGCATGTTTGAGCCCATCAATGCACGGTTCGCATCATCATGCTCCAAAAATGGAATCAATGCTGCAGCAGATCCAGAAATCATCAACGGGGAGATATCAATCAAATCAACTCTTTTTGCATTATTAAGCTCAATATTACCATTAAGTCTAGTCTCAATAAGATCTTCAACAATATACCCATCTTCACCTACAACAGTTGAAGCAGGGGCAATACATTTATCCTCCTCTTGTGTTGCAGTAATATATACAATTTCATCTGTAACTTTAGAATCTTTTACCACTTTATATGGTGCTTCAATAAATCCATGCTCATTAACTTTAGAGTATGTGGCAAGAGTATTAATAAGACCAATATTCTGACCTTCTGGTGTTTCTATTGGACAGATTCTACCATAGTGTGTAGGGTGCACATCTCTTACTTCAAATCCGGCTCTCTCTTTAACAAGACCACCTTCACCAAGTGCAGAGAGTCTTCTTTTGTGTGTCACTTCAGAGAGTGGGTTTGTCTGATCCATAAACTGAGAAAGTTGTCCTGATGAGAAAAATTCCAAAATTGTATTTGTAATCATTTTAGAGTTTACCAAGTCGTGTGGCATCAACTCATCAAGCGTACCAGATACAGTTGTCATTTTATCTCTTATGGCTTTTTGCATCTTTATGAGACCCTTGTGTAACTCGTTACCCAAAAGCTCACCAATAGCTCTAATTCTTCTATTTCCTAAATGGTCTCTATCATCAATATGACCTCGTCCATTCTTTACTTTAATAAGATACTTTACTGTATTAATAAGATCCTCAGCAGTAAGCACAGTGACATACTCTGGAGTATCAAGCCCAAGTTTATGGTTCATTTTCATACGACCTACTTTTGTAAGACAATATCTTTCAGGATCAAAGAAAAGTTGGCGTAAAAATGATTTAGCTGCTTCAGGAGTAACAGGTTCACCTGGTCTCATAACTTTATATATTCGGATAGCAGAGAGTACATTTTCATCATCAATCTCTTCTGTCTGTTTCAAGAGTCTTAAACTTTCACTATCCGCAATAAATGCATTAATAATAGAGCGGTCAGCACCTTCTGCAAGATCATTGATAATTTCAATCTTGTCAATACCTTGCTCAATCATCTTTTTAAGTCGGCTCTCATCTATTGAAGCTACTGAATCATACAATACCTCACCACTCTCTTGGTCAATAACTGCCGAAGCCAAGTGTCTATCCATAAGAACTTCAAGCGGATATTCAATCCACTCTAAGCCATCATCAATGAGTTTTTGCGCTCTTTTTTTTGTAAGTCTTTTGCCTACATTAACTACTGTATTTCCATCTATATCTTTAACATCATAATCTGCTCTACCTACAAAATCATCAGAATCAAATTTTACTAAAAATCTATTCTCTTTAATGTAAATTTCTTTAGTTGAATAAAAAAGTTTAACAATATCATCTTTAGAGTAATCCAATGCCCTAAAAAGTATAGTAACCGGGATTTTTCTTCTTTTGTTAATACGTGCATATAGAATATCTTTAGAGTCATACTCAAAATAGAGCCATGAACCGCGATCTGGGATAATTTGAGCAGAGTAAAGCAGTTTACTTGCAACTGTTGTTCCCTCTTCTTCTTTAAAGATAACTCCTGGAGATCTGTGAAGTTGATTTACAATAACTCTCTC
>JAUXGC010000171.1 GCA_030622375.1 Sulfurovum sp. | reverse complement strand
ATAGCAAATTTATCGTTAAGCTTTTCCAAGGCTTCTGAAAATACCATAAGCCCATCTTTTATCACATCAATTATACGTACATCCTGTGTAATGCCACCCTCGGTAGAGAGTGATACATCCGCTAAAATAAGTGTAGCCATATCTCTTGTTTTCTTCTCAAATGTAGTATAAAAATTTTGATGATGAGTAGACTTATTTTGATGTCCACTATAATCTATCCAAGTATCTATATTTATCTCATCACCATAAGGAAGCCTGTCATTTTTAATTCTGTCAAGCTCCAGCAAATCTAACTCACCTTGAATCTTTTTAACCATTTTTTTAAGTCTTTTAGGTAACACTATAGGTACAACATTTATAGTAACCTGTGGCTTGATACGAACATAATTTATGAGATAGGTATCTTTTCTATAATCCCACTCATCTATCAAGTGTCCCTTCCCCAATGGATAAATTTCAGTCATATCCGGCTGTAAATCCAAATCTAATTTAATACGGGCAGAAAGGTTTGCTTGTTTTTTCCCTATGGTTATCTCATCTAAATCTTCCGCATGATACAAAGCATCTTCATCAAAACTGTCATCTTCCAATCTATCTACATTGACTTGTTCAAAAATACTCATCAAAGATTCTGGTAAAAAGGCTAAAAAACCATCTGTCTGTTTTTTATCATCAACCTGATTTGTCTGTTTTTTCATTTCTAGCGTATCTGTCTTCTCTTTGTCTTGACCTCTTTGCATCTCTTCTTCATTACTATCCGTATTGTTCATTTTAGTATTAAACAATATAGGAGGATAAAGCCATAATGGGTTTGGATAATCATTGATTAAATCTTCATTGTTTAAGGTATCTAAAGATTTAATAAATGACAATTGTTCAAATTGTGTGCTTAAATAGTTAGTTGCATGTTCATAAAATATTTCAAAACCACTGTATCTATTTGTGAGATAATGTACGGCTACACTGTTTTGTTCTTTAAGGTTATTGCTACTTATGTCAACTCTTGTTGCCATGGCTATAAGCCAATAGTACAACATTTCATTTTGTTCTTTTGTTTCAAAGTATGCAAACGATACAGGCAGATAAATAGCCTTTTCATCTTGCCAGCTAAGGAAAAATTCTTTACCTAAAAATGAAATCTTTTGTAAAAGTGTGCGCGAGGTTTTAACATAACGTTTATCTGTTACTTGTAACTCTTTACCTTTTTCACCACCTAAAAGATGATAAAAAAGATTGAGAGACTTAGAAATGCTGCTAAAGTAAACTCTCTCATTTTCATGAAATTTATTTACTTTTTTGTTCAGGTACTTGTCCCAAACTTTACCAATACTCTCTTCAAACTCAAGAAAATAATGCAGCATTCTAATCTATCCTAAACAATATTATGCTTCTTCTTTTACAAAAAAGCTATAGAAGTATGTTAGTAGTCCTAGAAAAACAAGCAAACCAAATCCGGCACGAAGTATAAAGATACTTGAAATTGATTCTGCTGATTCCATAAATCCTATAAGTTCTGTTCCTACTCTTGAATCCATAATCTGTACGATTCCTGCAGCAGACAAAGCTAATGTAAGACCCATCATGCCGATATTCATCATCCAAAATGAACTCAATTCTACTTTTTGTGCTTTTTTACAGTTACCATGTGGACGACCTCTCAAAATAGGCATGGCATAAGAGACTACTGTAAATATAATCATAATATACGCTCCATAGAAAGACAAGTGCCCATGTGCAGCAGTGAGCTGAGTACCATGCGTGTACATATTAACTGGTGCCAATGTATGAATGAAACCCCAAACTCCAGCTCCAATAAATGCCATCACAGCAGTACCTTTTGCCCAAGTAAGTGCCATTTCATTGTCATGCTGAATTTTTCTATCTCTTGACATAGCAAAAGCAAAAAGAACCATCAAGATAAACGGTACAGGTTCAACTGCTGACGAGATAGACCCGATCCATAACCAATATTCAGGAGCACCCATATAGAAGAAGTGGTGACCCGTTCCTAAAATACCAGAAACCATTGTCATCGCAATGATTAAGTAAAGCCATTTATCAATATGCTCTCTATCTACTCCTGTCACTTTAATAAGTACAAATGCCAAAATAGCACCCATAATAAGTTCCCACGTAGCTTCAACCCATAAGTGTACAGTAAACCACCAGAAAAACTTATCCATAATAAGATTATCGGGTACATAAAATGCGAATAAAAAGAATACTGCAAGACCAATAAGACCTGTAATTAAAACGGTAGTAATAACGGTTTTTCTTCCTTTTAGTACAGTCATTATTGTATTAACAAGATAAGAAACAACAACTAAAACAATACCAACTTTTGTAGGAAGGGGCTGTTCTAAAAATTCTCGACCCATAGTTGGTAACAATTCATTAAAAGTAATCTCTGTTAATGTTGCATATGGTACAAAAAGATACCCTAAAATGGTAGCAACACCGGCAACAACAAATACCCAAAAAGTAACCATAGCTAACTTTGGACTCCAAAGTTCTCTCTCTGCCTCTTCAGGGATCAAGTAATAAGTAGCTCCCATAAAACCAAATAATAAAAGTACTATCAATAAATTTGTATGTACCATTCTTAATACATTAAATGGAATTAACGGAAACAGGAAATCACCATATACATACTGTATTGCCATAAGCAAACCAAATAAAATCTCTCCTGCCAGAAGAATCAATGCAAAAATAAAATACGGTTTTGCGACGGCTTGTGAACTATATTTCATAAATTCTCCCTACCCTTCAATTGTTGGTGGCCAGTCATTGGCATTTACTTTTGATGTCCAGATTAAGAAATCTGATAAATAATCAACCTCTTCTGCACTCAAATTAAACTGTGGCATCTTTCTTCTGTCTGGTACAGCTAGCGGTTGTGCGGCCATCCATCCTTGCATATATGCTTTAAATGTTGCTTCATCTGAAGCCCCTCTTCTTTGAAATACATTCATAAGTTCCGGTGCATAGTATGCTCCTTCACCTATAATGGTATGACAACCAACACAGTTGTAATTTTCCCAAAGTTTTTT
>JAUXGC010000202.1 GCA_030622375.1 Sulfurovum sp. | reverse complement strand
TATGCCATTCATAGCAATATATACTCCATTTTTTTTCAATGCATTAATATACCCAAAAGCAGAAGATAGATTTGCCGTAGCCTCTATGGGGTCTATGGAGTAGGGAACCATAGCTCCTGTAAGAACAATTTGTTTATCCAAATCTCCTTGGGCTAAATACTCAGCCGTAATTTCCATAGTATCTGTACCGTGTATTATGAGAATATTGTCATATTTTGAGAGATTAATCGTAGCTAAGAGTAGCAGTCTGTCTTGATTGGTTATATCTAGACTGTCTTTTCCTATGATAGTTAGTATTTTAAATTTGCAGAGCCACTTATATGCTATCTCCTCGAGGGCTTTAGACTCTTTGTCTATGATAAGTTCACCATTTAGAGGATTATAAATTTTGTTAAATGTACCACCTGTGCTAATAATGAGGATTTTTTTCATCTGTAACCTTGATTTCTATCGTAACTAGTCGTATATTCTATCTCAATCGTGTTAAAATAGCGATAATATTATTTTATATAGGAGATTTGAATATGATTATGAAAGGCAAAAAAGGTGTTATTTTAGGGATTGCCAACAAGAAGTCTATTGCGTATGGTATAGCAAAAGCTTGTCAGGAGCAGGGGGCGGAGATGGCCATCACGTTTCTGAATGAAAGATTTGAGCAGAAACTAGCTCCCATCGCAGAAGATTTAGAGTGTGGGGCAAAACTTTACCCTTGTGATGTGAGTCGCCCAGAAGAGATAAAAGCACTCAAGGAGTCCCTAGAGAGAGATATGGGTCAGATAGACTTTATAGTGCATTCTATTGCCTTTGCTCCCAAAGAGGGGCTCAGTGGGCGTTTTTGTGATATAAGCAAAGAGGCTTTTGATGTGGCTATGGATATCTCTGTCTATTCATTTATAGAGATTATAAGAGAGTTGAAGCCTATCCTGTCCTCAAGTTCTTCAGTGTTGACGCTTAGTTACTATGGTGGGGCAAAGTACATCCCTAACTATAATCTTATGGGTGTAGCCAAAGCAGCTTTGGAGATGACAATGAAATATCTTGCAGAAGATTTGGGAAAAGATGGCATACGCGTAAATGCTATTTCAGCTGGTCCCATTAAAACACTTGCAGCTGCGGGCATAGGCGATTTTGGTTTTATGCTTAAATGGAATAAAGCCCATGCACCACTTAAAGAGAATGTAACCATTAGCCAAGTAGGAAACTCTGGGATGTACTTGCTTTCAGATTTGAGTTCTGGTGTGACAGGTGAAGTGCATTACGTGGATGGCGGATACAACATTATGGGAATGCCTGCTGTTAAGTTTGATGAAAATGGCAAACCTCATATTGCTTGGAATGGTGACAGATAAGTGTTAAAGGACTCTTCTGGATACTTAGCTAAAAAAGCCTTTTTTGATAAAGTACTGACTATTTACGGTCGTAATGTTGTAATGGAAGCACTGGAAGATGAAGCCGTTGCCATACATAAACTTCATCTCTCAACATCTAACAAGGATGCTTTGGTTCTTGATAAGATGAAAGAGATTGCCAAAAAAAGAGATATAGAAGTTAGGTATCATGAAAAAAATGCACTCTCTCGTATCTCTAAAAATGCAAAACAAGATCAGGGGGTAGCGCTTGATATTGTTTTGGAGTATTTTATTGATGAAGATAACTTTATAAGCAGACATAAGAGTTATCGCATAATAGCACTTGATGGTATAACCAATCCACAAAACTTAGGCATGATTATCCGTTCTTGTGCAGCGGGTAACATAGATGCTATTTTACTCCCAAGTAGGGGTACTGCACAAATCTCACCTCTGGTCATCAAAGCTAGTGCAGGTACACTCTTTAAAATGCCTATCATTAAAACCTCTAATCTGAAAAAAACATTAGAATCATTTAAAACAAATGGCGCAAAACTTTATGCACTCTCTTCACATACTCAAAAAAACTATAGAGAACAAGATTATTTTACTAAAACTATTTTTGTATTAGGTAATGAGAGCGAAGGCGTAAGTAAACCTATAGAAAATATTTGCGATACAGCCATATCAATACCTATGCAGCGTGATGTAGAGTCTCTCAATGTAGCAGTGACAGCTTCTCTGTTAGCATTTTTGTAATTTTTTCTTTTTTTGATATAATAAAATTATCTAGCAATACTCTAGATATATTAATAGTAAAAAAAGGAATTATAATGGTTGACAAAAAAGAAGATTTATTTGAAAAAATTGGTTTAGATATAGGTAATGATAAAATAAATATTGATTTGAATAAAACAAAAGATTTTTTTAGTTCCCTTCAAAATATGTTACAGGAAAAAGCGGACTCTATACAAAAAGATTTTTCTGAAGGCAAAATAAATTTAGATGAAAGCGTTGGTATTAAAGTAGATAATGAACATATCAATATAGATTTGGGCAAAATAAAAAGTTTTATGGAAGATTTGGGTGGAAAGATAGAGAGTTTTATTGCAGAGGTAGACAGTGCAGTTAAAAATATAGACAAAAAATAGAATTTGTTTATTAAAATAATTTATATAGGTGAATTCGCATTCCAAGCGAATACCCTGACTAAAAATTGATT
>JAUXGC010000066.1 GCA_030622375.1 Sulfurovum sp. | reverse complement strand
CTAGTATATGCATACGCACTACATTAGGATGCTCTTTCACCATATCAACTTCACCCATGTAAATGTCACATTCTAGCCCAACCAAAGCAGCAGCAGTAGCAAGTGCTACGCCATGCTGTCCTGCGCCTGTTTCAGCAATGAGCTTCTTTTTACCCATTTTTTTAGCAAGCAAAGCTTCACCTAAACAGTGGTTTATTTTATGGGCACCTGTATGGGTTAAGTCTTCTCTTTTAAGGTAAATGTCTGCACCATATTTTTCTGAGAGGTGTTTTGCATAAAAAATAGGGGTTGGACGACCGACATAGTGTTGATAAAGAGATGAAAGTTCTTCTAAAAATCCAACATCTTGCCTAATGGCTTCATAAGAGGCAGTAATTTCATCCATAATAGTTTGAAGTTCAGGAGGGATAAAAGATCCTCCATACTCTCCAAAATAACCTTTTTCATCAGGAAGTGGGCAATTAAAAATATTTTTTGGCATATAGATTCCTTTTTGGTATTTAAATAATAACTATTGTACAAAAAAATACTTTTCGAGTGACTGAAGCGAGTTTTCTTAATATGTTTTTATGATAAAAGTATAAGATAAGGCTAAGAATGAAAAAGTTATGGTTAAGGGTATTTATATCCCCTCCATTCTCCTAGCTTCAAAATGTACTAGATCTTCTCCAGAAAATCTAAATATCAGTTCGATAGGACGACAACACACTTCACAATCTTCAATGTAATCACTAGACTCTTCTGAACTATCAAGTATCATAGAGATGTGTTCCCAACAGTAGGGGCAGGTAAAAAAGTGTTCCATGTTGTCCATCCTGTTTTTTTATGAGATTGTACTATAATTTGTAAATTATATTAATAAAAAAGAGTCCTTATGTCAGCAATTATAGAGTATTTTAAAGCTTTAACACAAATCCCACACTGCAGTAAAGAAGCGGATAAGCTTTTAAACTTTTTAGTCTCTTTTGCCAAAGAGAGGAGTTATAGTGTAGAGGTAGATGAGGTAAAAAATATTTTTATCTCTAAAGGTTTACCAACACTTTGTTTGCAAGCCCATTATGATATGGTCTGTATGGGCGAAGCACCAAATATAGATACTTATGAAGAAGATGGCTGGATGAGAGCTAAAGAGTCCTCTTTGGGTGCAGATAATGGCATAGCTATAGCGATGATGATGCAACTAATGGATGAGGGTAAAGAGTTAGAGTTTTTGTTTACTTCTGATGAAGAGATAGGTCTCATTGGCGCAAATAGAGTAGCATTTGATTTGAAGAGTAAATATATGCTCAATCTTGATAGTGAAGATGAGGCAGAAGTTTATATAGGCTGTGCTGGAGGTGCAGATATTATAGCATCTAAACAAGATACTTATATAGATGGTAATGGCGAATGTTATGAAGTGTCAGTCAAGGGGCTACTGGGTGGTCACTCTGGAGTTGATATAGACAAAGGTATCTCGTCTGCTATTAAAGTACTTGGCGAATATTTGTATAAAAACAGTACCGTACAACTAGTAAGTATTGATGGAGGAGAGCGTCGCAACTCTATTCCTGCCAATGCCGTAGCTATTGTACGTAGTGAATCTGTTTTAGAAAATAGCACAAAAGTACAAGTGCGTAAACTAGATAGCGGGCCTTTAGTGCTTGATGGTGGACAAAAAATCATTGAACTAATTTATCGTTTTAAGCATGGTGTGCGATTGCAAAATCAAGAGCTTGGTATTCCTGATGTCAGTATAAATCTTGCTACTGTTGCTACAGATGAAAAAGGCAAACTTATCATAGAGACAAGCGCTAGAGCTATGGACATCCACTCTCTTGAACTCCTTACTAAAGATACTATAGATTTTTTTAACTCATATGGATTTAAAGTTTTGGTTGAAGATAAATACCCTGCGTGGAAGCCTGATGTAAGTGAGTTTACAAAACTTGTCAGCCATAATATGAAACAGATATTTGGAAAAAGTAAGATGATGGCTATACATGCAGGGTTGGAGTGTGGGGTAATAGGTAAAAAATATCCTCATATGAAACTTGCTTCCATTGGACCTACTATACGATATCCACACTCTACACGAGAGATGGTAAATCTTGATTCTGTTGATAAAATGTTTCAAGTAGTTCAAAAAATAATCAAATCGGTTTAATTTTAAGTAAAAATGAGTTTTGTCATTTTTACTTAAGGCGTGTAGGAGTAAAATAAAAAGATATAGGTTAAAAAATTAACCTCTTATATTAAAGGAGACAAATGAAAACTATATTTCAAGATTTAGAGTACTTAGAAAAGCATATAACGGATGATGAAGCAAAAAAAGTTGTGGATGAGCTTAGACAAAATTTTAATGTTTTAAGAACCAAAAGTGGACTAAAACAACTGCTTACCAAGAAAAAACTTGCAAAGATTGTACGCAATGTTAAGTATGAGCAAGAGCTTGTACATTTGCAGGTAGAGCTTATTAAATTACAAAACTGGGTATATGAAAACAATAAGAGAGTTATGATTATATTTGAGGGACGTGATGCAGCAGGCAAGGGTGGGGCCATAAAACGTTTTGCTCAGTACCTTAACCCTAGAAAATTTAGAGTAGTGGCACTACAGAAACCAACAGAAGTTGAAATGGGTCAATTTTATTTTCAACGTTATTTTCAACATTTACCAAATGCAGGTGAAATAGTATTTTTTGATAGAAGTTGGTATAACAGAGCTATCGTAGAGCCGGTATTTGATTTTTGTACACCAGAACAATACAAGAGGTTTATGAAAGAGGTTCCTGAAATTGAGCATGCTCTTGTGGATGATGGGATTGTTTTAGTTAAGTTTTGGTTCTCTATTAGCAAAGAGAATCAGCAAAAAAGATTTAAAGAGCGTATGGGAAATCCTTTGAAACATTGGAAACTAAGTCCCATAGATGAAAAAGCTCAAGAGACATGGGATGATGTTACCTATTACAAAGAGGAAATGTTTAGCCGTACTCATACAGGTTTTGCACCATGGATTATTGTAGACAGTAATGATAAAAAACATGCAAGACTGGAGTCTATACGCTATATCCTCTCAAAGATAGATTATGATGGAAAAGAAGATGCTAAAATTAACCTTCATCACGACCCAAGTATAGTAGAGAGGTATCATAGAAAAATACATGATAAAGATTAAGAAAAATCTTTACTAAACTTTAAAAGTTTGAGTGCTTTTGCAATGTTTTGACATAAAACAGCTTTCGCACTCTGGCTTGATTGCTTTACATTGGTATCTACCAAAAAGTACCATGGCTTGATGAAGCAAGTGCAAGTCTGTTTTAAACTTTAAACTTAACTCATCTTCACATTTTATGGCTGTTTTTGCATTAGAGAGCCCAAGCCTATGAGCAACTCTATATACATGTGTATCGACTGCCATAAGATTTGCGCCCGTGTATTCTATCATCACGACATTGGCAGTTTTCTGTCCTACACCTGCAAGCTTCACAAGTTCATCACGCTCCAAGGGTATCTTGTTTCCATAATTTTCTACAACACTTTGTGCCATTTTGATGAGGTTTTTGGCTTTATTGTTAAAAAAAGAGCAAGTGCTAATGTAGCTTTTTACTTCATCCAAACTAGCATTAGCAAGTGAGATAGAGTCAGGATAGGCTTTAAAAAGAGCAGGAGTGATGATATTGACACGCTTATCTGTACATTGGGCAGAAAGTATAACAGATATAAGTAACTCATAAAGATTGTTATATGTAAGTTCAGTTACTGAATTTGGGTAATGCTTTAAGAAAAGTGCCTTTATCTCTTTTATCTCTTTTTTTGTTGACGGCTTTACTTTTGCTCTCTCTTGTTGCATAAATTTCCCTCTGCCATCTTTTAAACCAATCTTATCACAAAATAACTTCACAGAGGTGCCTATTCATTAATGATTTGTTTAACTTATATAGATATAATTTTAAAATTAAATTACAAAAGGATTTATACAAAAATGCTAAAATTATTAAAAATTTCTCTACTGTCTGTTGTTGTGATGGCATCTGCCGGGGCATCCGATATACTTGTTACTGTAAACAATAAAAATATCACAAAGCAAGAGGCGGAAGCATTTGTAAATGCATCTTCTCCAGGTACACATTTCTCCCAACTAGATAAAGCACAACAAGACATGATAAAAGAGAGACTTGTTGAAAAAATACTTTTTGCAGAGTTGGCTCAAGAACAAAACCTAGATAAACATCCAGATTTTATAGAAACTTTAGCAAAGATTAAAGAAGAACTTCTTGTTAGCATATGGATGAAAAAGCAGTTAGATAATTCAATAGTCAGTGATGGAGAGGCAAAAGAGTTTTATGATAAAAATGGTAAAAACTTTATGGATAAAGCTTCTGTAAATGCAAGACATATTTTAGTAAAAGAGGAGAAGGAGGCACAGGAGATTATTGATATACTTAGCCCACTTAAAGATAAAGCACTTAAAGAGAAGTTTATAGAGTTGGCAAAAGAAAAATCGACTGGTCCTTCTTCTACAAATGGTGGAGACCTTGGAAGATTCAGTAAAGGTCAAATGGTTCCTGAGTTTTCACAAGCAGTGTGGAGCTTGGATATAGGAAAAATTACAACAAAACCAGTAAAAACACAGTTTGGCTATCATGTAATTTATCTTGAAAAAAAATTGGAGACAAAAACTATACCTTACAGTCAAGTAAAAGAGAAAATTATTGTAGCCCTTAAGCAGAAACAGTTCACTGCAAAGGTATCAGAAATAGCTAAGGAACTCAAAAGTAAAGCAAATATTGTTGATTCTTTTAAAGAATCAAATACAACTCAAAAATAATGAAGAAATTTTTTATAGTTTTGAGTGTATTTACATATTTAGTATCTGCTGATGGACTAAAGGATAGTTTATCAAGTATGCTAAACAAAAAAGATACATCATCCATGGTAGACTTGAATAATATGAGTTTAAATGCAAAGCCTAGGCAGGTAAAACAAGTAGTAAGGAAAACAAGGTCAAGCAAGGCGGTCGTAGCTACAGTAAATAATCATAAAATCCTTAAAAAAGAGGCAGATGCATATCTCAAAAAAAGAACTAACGGTAGCGTATCAAACTTTGATTTTTTGTCCAAAAAACAACGGTTAAGACTCATTAAAGAGATGTCAAGACCTATGCTTATATCTGATAGTGCCAAAAAAGAGTTGTCGGAAGAAGAGAAAGATGCTGTATGTACACGTATGTGGATGCAAAAACAAGCTTTAAAGATTAAAATTTCTGATGAAGAAGTTAGAGAAACGTATAATCAAATGAAGCAACAGTTTGAAGATAGCAATAGTACAGGTGATGTGCCTGAGTTTGAAAGTATTAAAAATAGCATGAAGTCTAAGATGCTTGAAAAGAAAATAATAAATAAATTAATGAAAAATGTAGATATAAAAATAGAGACAATCAGTAATTAATTAGTAATAATTTGATAAACTACGCAGCAATTTAATAGACAAAAGGAACCTTAAAATGAAATCATTTTTAATAACTATAGGAGCATTTTTGCTCTTGACAACATCAGTATCGGCAAAAACTGCAGGTAGTGTAAATGGTATAGAGATTACAGTAAAAGAAGCAAATGATGTACTTAATATGCTTACAAAAGGCAAAGCAAAATGGGATACTCTTTCAAAGAAAGAGAAGAAAGAGCTTATTCATATGATGGCACCAACAAAACTAGTTGCAGCTGAATCAAAAAAATCTTTAACTTCAAAAGAGAGAGAGACAGCACTTTCTAGTTTTTGGATGCAAAAGAAAATGGCAGAGGTAAAAATATCTGATGCAGACATTAAAAATGCTTATGAAAAAATCAAGAAAGCATCCAAGAGTAAACAGAAACTTCCTTCACTAGAGAATGTAGCGCCCACTTTAAAGGTGCAACTGCAACAGGAAGGCGTTATTAAAGAAATTATGAAAAAAGCAAAGATAAATATAAAATAAATTTTCTAAGAAAGAGGGGATATTTTTGTCTAAAAAAATATTAGATATAGTTAAGGCCGGTGTTGTTACTGGAGATGATCTTCAGAGATTATTTAAAGTAGCAAAAGATGAGGGGTTCGCTCTTCCTGCAGTGAATGTAGTGAGCACATCTTCTGTTAATGCTGTACTTGAAGCAGCCAAAAATGTTAACTCTCCAGTTGTTGTTCAGTTCTCTAATGGTGGTGGAGCATATTTTGGTGGCAAAGGTTTGCCATCAGATGAAGCAGCAGTTTTAGGCAGCATTTCTGGTGCTAAGCATGTACATATCGTAGCACATGCTTATGGTGTTCCTGTCATACTCCATACAGACCATGCGTCAAGAAAACTTCTTCCTTGGATTGATGCATTACTAGATGCAAGTGAAGAACATTTTAAAACGTATGGTATCCCTCTCTTCTCTTCTCATATGATTGATCTCTCAGAAGAGCCCATTGAAGAGAATATCGCCACATGCAAAGAGTATTTGGAGCGTATGTCTAAAATAGGCATGACTCTGGAGATAGAATTGGGTGTTACAGGTGGAGAAGAAGATGGTGTAGATAATACCGAGATAGACAATACACTTCTTTATACACAACCAGAAGAGGTAGCATATGCGTATGAAGAGTTGAGTAAAATTTCTGATAAGTTTACTATAGCCGCCTCTTTTGGAAATGTGCATGGTGTATATAAGCCAGGTAACGTTAGTCTTACACCAAAAATACTAGATAATTCACAAAAATATATAGAAGAAAAATATAACACAGGCGCTAAGCCAGTTGATTTTGTTTTCCATGGTGGTTCAGGTTCTAAACTTGAAGACATTCGTGAGGCTATCTCTTATGGTGCTATTAAAATGAATATTGATACAGATACACAATGGGCATTCTGGGATGGAGTAAGAGGGTATGTTGATGAACATAAAGATTATTTACAAGGTCAAATAGGCAATCCAGAGGGCGAAGATAAACCAAACAAAAGTCACTACGATCCACGTAAATGGCTTCGTGCAGCTGAAGAGTCTATGATAGTCAGACTTGAACAGGCATTTGATGATTTGAATTGTGTGGGACGGAATTAAATTAATTTTCTTCATTATATAGTATGATTTTTAACGCTTCTCCTGTCG
>JAUXGC010000068.1 GCA_030622375.1 Sulfurovum sp. | reverse complement strand
TTTTTCCAGTTCCTGCCCCCGCAAGTATAAGCATTGGACCATCAATATGTTTGACTGCTTCACGCTGTGCGTGGTTAAGTTCATTTAATATATGTTCCATAAGTAAATCACTCTCCTAATAAATATTATTATATCGTTAAAACGATTAAGAGAAGCTCCTTGCCATTTCCATTGCCTATAAATTTAAATGATAAGTGCTACTTATATATAATTAAGTATAATCTGATATAATACTATAAATTATAATTTTATATTTAAAAAAATAAGGAACAATAATGCTAAAAGATTTTGTTAAATTAGAAACCTTTTTAACTGTTGCACGAGAAAGAAGCTTTTCTAAGGCATCGGCTAAACTTGGGATATCTCAACCAGCAGTGACACAACAGATTAAATTTATTGAAAAATATCTTTCATGTAAAATTATTGAGCGTAAAAAAAATGGCATTAGACTTACAGCAGAGGGTGAGGAACTATACAAGGTTGCTACTAGACTAGAGAGAGAGATTAACTCTTCAGAAAAAGATATACTTAAAATCATCAACAAGAAGATGACATTTAGACTGGGCGCATCATATACTATAGGGACATACATTATTCCTGGTGAATGTCTTAACGATATGAGCAGGGCAATCAATAATGATGTTAATTTAAGTGTTGATATAAGTGATAGTATAGTACAAAAACTTAGAGATAAAAAACTAGATGTAGGACTTATAGAGTCACCAGTTATGGATCATGACTTAATTTACAGAGAATGGCTAGAGGATGAGCTTGTTATTGTAAGTAATGTGCATATACCTAAAATAGTTAAAACTGAAGATTTGTACGAATATCAATGGATATGCCGAGATGAGGGGTCACATACAAGACGAATAGTGACAGAAGTGTTTGAAGAGCTTGGAGTGTCATGCAAGAGCTTCGATGTTCTCTCTGAAGTGAGCAATACAACAGCCGTGTTGCAAACAATTAAAAGAAGTAAAAAGAATCCAGATAAGCCAGTGGTCTCTATCATTTCAAAACATGCTATTGTGGATGAAGTGGCAAAAGGTGAACTGTTTGAATCAAGATTAATAGGGTACAGCATGACGCGCAAATTCTACATTGTATATTCAAAAATAAACAAGCATAATGCCTATGTAGATAATGTAGTAGATTATATTTTAGGAGGACAATGTTAAGAGAGCTTATCTTGGATTACTCTCTTTTTTAAAAGTTTTTTATTTTCAGGGTTATTAAGTATAGCTTCCATAGAATTTTTTATGGAAACTTGTTTTTTATCCATAGGTTTGGCAAGATTAAGAGCAATAGGGTTCTCTCCAACAAATATCTGTTTAATAGCAAGCAGGGGTATTGTCACGATTGAGCCAAAATTATTATTTCCAAAGCCTGCCTCAAAAGAGAAGTTTTTTGCTTCTAGTTTGGCTGTTTCGTAAGTGTATCCACTTAAAACAAATAGTATAGTCTCATCAAAAGTCTCTTTTATTTCTAAAGGAAGTTCTGGATTAAAGTCTATGTATTTTATCTCGCAAGCAAGTGCAAATTCTTGATTTTTTTGAAATAGATAGCCAATAGTTTTTTCTATATGCTCCTCCATCATCTGTTTATACTCTGGAGTTTGAAAAAGATTAATAGTCACTGTTTTTCCTTATTTTATTTTTTATTTTTCAATAGTAAAATTATTTAGGATTTTAAATCCTATCATAGAGTTCATTAGTGCAACTTGTGTATAGTTGGATATATCCTCTTTTCTTATTTTTTTAGTATGTAAAAATTTATCATCTAGCAATTTTGCTCTCATCGTCCCTTTTAGCAGAGGTTTCTCAGGAGTAAACCATTGTTGACCATCATAAAAAGCAATATTGGCAATGGTGGTGTCGGTTAAATATCCGTTTTTTTCTATGATTATTTCATCGGCATCAGTGTGTGATTGAAGTAGTTTGTTCAGGGTATCACGATTTGCGTATTTGTGAGTATATTCAAGATCTGAAGAGATGATTTTAAGTATGTGCATCTCTTTGAGAATATAAGGGATATATTCTATAGAGTGTATCTTCTCATTGTAAAGAATACGACAGCGATAGAGTCCTTTATGTGGAGCTTGAATAACCGAAGACAAGTTTAATCTGTTTGTCGAAGCAAACAGACTTTTTCTACTCTCATCACAACGTGCTTGATGATAGGAGAGATTAAATACTTCCCCATCTTCTATTCTGATGGTTTCTAAAAGAAGTGTTGAAGTATTATGCATATTAAAAAACTATATATTAAACAGTTTAGTAGAGAGATAGCGTTCTGCGGTATCACAAAGGATGGTAACAATCGTTTTGCCTCTATTTTCTACCCTTGAAGCAACTATCTGTGCTGCATAAAGGTTTGCTCCTGATGAGATGCCTACAAGCAAACCCTCTTTTCTTGCCATTTTTTTAGCCATAGCAAAAGCATTATCATCGCTTACAGTTATTATTTCGTCATAGATAGTGGTGTTAAGAATATCTGGTACAAATCCTGCACCGATACCTTGTATTTTATGTGGAGCTGGGTCTTTACCACTTAGTACAGCAGAATTCATAGGCTCTACCGCAACTGATAATAGAGACGGGAGGTTCTTTTTTAAAACTTCAGAAGTGCCTGTAAGGGTTCCGCCTGTTCCTGCTGCTGCAACAAAAATGTCTATATTTCCATCTGTATCTTTAAGTATTTCAAGGGCAGTAGTTTTTCTATGTATATCTGGATTGTTTGGATTTTTAAATTGTTGTAGTACTGTGGCATTGTCAAGTTTTTTTTCTAAAGCTTTAGCCTTTTCTATGGCACCGTTCATCCCTTTAGACGCAGGAGTAAGTACAAGTTCTGCTCCCAAATAAATAAGTATTTTTTGTCTCTCTATGCTCATAGAGTCTGGCATGGTAAGGATAAGCTTAAGTCCTCTGCTTGCACAAATTGCAGCAAGTCCTATGCCAGTATTACCACTTGTGGGTTCTATAATAGTTGTATCGTTGGTTATAATTCCAGCCTTCATGGCTTCATTTATCATATTAAATGCAATTCTATCTTTTACTGAAGAGGTAGGATTCATAAATTCGCATTTACCTAAAATGTTTGCACCTGTTTCGAGAGAGAGCGAATTAATCTTGACTAGGTGGGTGTTGCCTATGAGATCTTCAATGCTATTTGCAATCATTTATATCCTTTATTTTGCGACTATTTTTGACTTAGAGGCTTGAACTCATAATTTTCATCATCATAATACTCTATGTTGCCATGTTCCATATGATAGTGCCATCCATGGAGAAAAAGTGTTCCCTCCTCAACTCTTCTTTTAACGCCTGGGTAGGTCAAAAGATTGTCAAGTTGATAGACTACAGAGATTTTTTCTGTATAGCGAAGCATTTTCTCTCTACTATCATTTTTATACGCAAGCATAGCTACTTTTTTTGCTTCCTTGCCTAGCTCTAGCCATTTAATAGTATGTGTATTTTCAGGGGTCTCTTTTATATCTTTATAAAGTGCTTCAATCGCACCACAATGTGAATGTCCACAAACAATGATCTCTGAAACTTCCAATATACTCGTTGCATATTCTATGGCAGAAGCAGTAGCGTGGAAATCTGCATCTGGTTTATAGGGTGCTACAAAATTACCGATGTTTCTGATAATGAAAAGATCTCCAGCGTTACTTCCTGTAATCATAGCAGGCATCACACGTGAATCACTACAGCCAACGAAAAGTGCTTTAGGACTTTGCCCCTCTTCAATAAGTTTTTTGAAACGCTCTTTACTCTGCTTAAATTTAACTTTTCGAAAGGCTTCATGTCCCTTACCAAATGTTTCAAGTCTATTAACCATAAGTTATTTCCTTTATACTATACGCTATCTCTTCACCAGCATACATAGAGACAACACCATTATATTCAGCAGGGACTTTAAATGGTTTTTTTTCTAAAGTTACCTTTTTAGCAAGAGGTGTTAGCTTATAAATATGTTGTGCATTTGTTGAAATAAAAGCTTGAAGTTTATCTAAGGCATTATGTTTTTCAAAAAGTTCAGCAAGTAGTTGCAGTGCTATGGGTGCCGTAAAGACACCAGCAGCACAACCACAGGCTTCTTTAGCATGTTTAGGGTGTGGTGCCGAGTCTGAACCGAACATCACTTTGGGGTGTGCTTGGAGAGCAACTTGAAGCAGTGCCTCTCTGTCTTCTGGACGCTTAGCGATAGGCTTACAAAAGAGGTGTGGTTGAAGCATACCACCTGCTACATCATCAAGGGTGATAAGTAGATGATGTATAGTGATAGTGGCATAAAGATTTTTATGTTTTTCAAGTGCGGCTACACTCTCCTTAGTAGTGATGTGCTCCATGATGATTTTTAGTTTGGGAAATGCAGATGCCAACTTTTCATAGATGGAGACAAATTCAGCTTCTCTGTCCATAACAAATCCGTTGGTCTCTCCATGTACACAAAGAGGAATGTTCAAGTCACTCATTGCAGAGAGTGCGGGACGTAACTCTTCTACATCAAAACCACTTACTCCACCCTCAGAGTTTGTTGTAATTCCAGCAGGGTAAAGTTTGATTGCCATAATCTCATCACGCACAGACTCAAGAAAAGCTTTGTCGTAACTTGGTTTAAAAAAGAGTGTCATATAAGGTGTAAACTTTTCATGACCTATAGCTTTTATGATACGCTTTTTGTAGGCGATAACCTCGTCTTTGGTGCTCACAGGAGGTACAAGATTAGGCATAATAATAGCCCCAGAAAAAGTATGAGCAGAGCTTTTGGCAATATTTTCCAACATCTCTCCATCTCTTAGGTGTAAGTGCATGTCAAGTGGTGCGTTTAATTGCATCAAAGTCCTTTAAAATATAATATTTATTATTGGGAGTCAGACCCGCAGATGATTCATCGCTTTGCGACAAAACATCAGAGGTCAGACACCTAACTGGCACGAACCAATAGATAATTTTGATTTTGCCACAAAGTCTATTAAAATCAAGCAAGTTTAGTAACTTTGGTGATATATATGTGATTATGGGATAATCAATCCCCCCATCAAAAAGTTGATTGCAGCGCAAGATACGCAAAGTACTTGCAAGCAATGCTTTATGCGGAGCATTAAATTCAAACTGCCATTTGGCATACTCAGAGCATGTAGGGTAGTAACGACAGTTTGCAGGTAATAGTTTGGAGAGGTATTGATACCATTTAATTGGCGCTAAATATAAGTTTTTCATAGGCATTTGTATATTTTACTATTTTAACTTCTCGTGTACAAGTTCATTTACCACCTTTGGGTTTGCCTTGCCCCCTGTGGCTTTTAGCACTTGCCCTACAAAGAAGCCTAAAAGTTTGGTGTTACCTGCTTTAAACTTAGCGACATTGTCTGGATTTTTTGCAATGATTTCATCAATAATAGGTGAAATTTTAGATGGGTCACTTATCTGTACAAGTCCTTTATCTTCAACTATTTGTGCTGGGTTTTCTCCAGATTTTGCCATCTCTTCAAACACTTGTTTAGCAATCTTACTTGAAATAGTTTCATCATCAACCATCTGAATAAGCTGGGCTATTTGCTTTGCAGAAAATTTAAGCTCACTTGTTTGTTTCTCTTTTAGCTCTCTAGCTACCTCGTTT
Organism: Sulfurovum sp.; assembly: GCA_030622375.1. Classification (GTDB taxonomy): domain Bacteria; phylum Campylobacterota; class Campylobacteria; order Campylobacterales; family Sulfurovaceae; genus Sulfurovum. The sequence continues at coordinate 1,284 of JAUXGC010000068.1, read as the reverse complement.
GCCACAATGTTAGCTAAACTTACAGGACTATCAAGCACAGATAGAGACTCTTCATAAAATAACGAGAGATGTTTATCGCGAGCTAGAGTATTAGCTATTTCACTGTTTAGTCCAAGCTCTAAATTGTACTTATCAAATAGTTTTTTCTGCTCTTCGCTCATGGGCTCCACTTCACCATCTACTTGTACTTTTTTAGTTTGAGGTTTAGATGCGGCTTCACCTGTTTTTTTCTTTTTAGCCCAAGAGTCTTTAAGTCCGACAATTTTATTGAATACAGGAGTTTCATCAGTATAATCAATAGGATCAGCATAAAAATATCCCTGTCTTTCAAACTGAAATCTCTTATCAAGCTTCTGTGCTATAACAGCAGGTTCAATAAGAGCATTTTTGATAACTTGTAGAGAATTTGGGTTTATATCTTCTAGTCCCTCGGGGGCTTCATTTTTAAATAGTCTGTCATAAATCCTTACTTCTACCGTTTTAGCTTTTTTTTCACTCACCCACTGGATAGCACTTTTGACTTTGATGCCACTACTGTCTGAACCACTTTTAGACTCAGGATGATACTCTGCTTTTATCTCTACTATGTTGCCACTAGAGTCTTTAATAACTTCCTTGCAAGAGACAATATAGGCATGTCTAAGCCTCACTGGTTGCTCAGGTGTAAGACGGAAGTAATCTTTTCGAGGCTTCTCTTTAAAATCATCTCGTTCAATATAAATTTCACGAGAAAAAGGTAGCGTTCTGCTCCCCTCTTTTGGTACATCATGCGGGTAGTATGAGGCATCAATCTCTTCACTGCCTTCATAATTTTCGATGGTTACTTTTAGTGGGTCAAGCACACACATGACTCGCGGTACTTTTTTGTTTAAATCGTCTCTTATACAAAATTCAAGCTGTGCAACATCAACCATTGAATTCGCTTTTGATATACCTATTTGATCACAGAAATTCAAAATAGATTCTGACGTATAGCCTCTTCTTTTATATCCAGCAATTGTTGGCAGACGAGGGTCATCCCAACCATTAACCTGTCCACCTTCAACCAATTCTAAAAGCTTTCTTTTACTCATAACCGTATAGTTAATACCTAGTCGTGCAAACTCATGTTGGTAGGGGCGTGGCAACTGAAGCCCAAGCTCATCTAATACCCAATCATAAATATCGCGGTTGTTTTCAAACTCTAGTGTACAAATAGAGTGAGAAATACCTTCAATATAATCAGCCAGACAATGAGCAAAGTCATACATTGGGTAAATAGACCACTCATCTCCTGCTCTAAAG
>JAUXGC010000037.1 GCA_030622375.1 Sulfurovum sp. | reverse complement strand
TGGATAGGTGAAACCGTTGCTATGATACCTTTCATCATCAATGATTGTGCTAAGTGTTGAAAAAGTTGTGCTGACTCTGGGTCATTTTGACTAACACAGCTTGGTTTTGGCATCCCTGGAGGTGCTGATTGTTGACATTTAAATATATAAAACGCTGGTTGTGGTACGCCTTGTATCATTATAAATTCCTTTTAAAGTTTTAATTGGGAGTATTTTACTCCTATTTCCTTAATTATAGATTATCTTGATAGCTATCAATCTAAAATTTACTTTTTTGCATTATAATGATTCTAATATTATCTAAAAGGACTTATTTTATGCACTATCCTGCTTTTTATGACAAAATACAACCCATCAAACTTCATGATTCATTGAGTAACTTTTTAGGAGCCATAGAAGATGGAGATTTAGAGATAACTTACCTTGACTGCGTAAAATTGGCAGGGCACTCTTGCCCTACTGTTGCAGGGGCATACCTGATGACACGCAAAGGTCTTGATGAGCTTTATGGAAAAGAGGTCCCTAAAAGAGGGTCCCTAAAAGTATCGATGAGAGATAGTGAGACTAATGGAGTAACAGGCGTTATCTGTAATGTTATCTCATTTATAGTTGGTGCAGGTAGCGCTGGCGGATTTAAAGGTCTAAACGGAAATATGGCGAGAAACAACCTTGTAAACTATGATGTCCCTATGGACGGAGAAGTGAAGCTAACACGAATAGATATAGACAAAAGCATTACACTAAGTTATGACTCATCTATGGTTCCAGCAGATGCAACAATGCAACCTCTGATGGGTAAATGCATGAAAGGCATAGCAACCTCTGAAGAGCAAAAAAAGTTTGGAAATTTATGGCAAGAGCGGGTAGAAAAGATTTTACTCTCTACGGAACAATGGGATAACATAATAACAATAAAAAACAATTAAGGAGAGACAGATGATAATTTCACGATATATGAAGCAAGAACACAGAGATTGCGACAGTGGCTTTGCTGAGGCTGAACAAGCTGCTGCAAATGCTGATTGGAGCAAGGCTGAAGAGAGCTTTTTAAAATTCTCAAATGACATTCTAAGACACTTTAAAAAAGAGGAAGAGGAGCTTTTTCCAGCATTTGAAACACAAACAGGAAGCACCGACGGCCCAACTAAAGTGATGCGTTTTGAGCATGATCAAGTAAGAGGTCTCATAGGGAAGCTTGCTCATTCGCTTGAAGCTGAAGACAAAGATTCATATCTTTCTCTTTGTGAATCTATGATGATTTTACTGCAACAACACAATATGAAAGAAGAGCAGATGCTTTATGCTATGTGTGACAGAGTCCTTTCTCCTGAAATAAAAGAGAGTACTTTAGAAAATATGAAAAAAGTAGAGCTATAACAAATAATGTCAAATCTTCATAAAATAACACTTGATGCAAGAGAACTGGAACACCCTAAGCCTCTTGAGCTTGCTATAAAAGCACTAAGAGAGTTGGATGAGGAGAATTATTTCTATATGATTCATCGCAAAAATCCAATCCCTCTTCTTGATCTTGCCATAGAACAACATTTTCAAGTTTCAAGCAAAAAAGATGAGCAAGGAGATTGGCATATACTCATTTGTAAAAACCAAAATATCCAATTAGGCGAGTTATTTAGTGTTTAGCCAAAATGGTCTCTCTTTGGACCAAGCACCTCCTGTATCGGTAGTATTTCGTTTCTTTTTTTCAGGAGCTCTCTTTGGTGTTCTATCTGGCATATTTATTATCTTTTTTCAGGACACTATTTTCAACTCTCATAGCATAGAAGCTATCATACTAACTCATACACTAACACTAGGGGTTATGCTTTCATTCATGTTTGCTGCACTTTTTCAAATGCTGCCAGTCATAGCAGGAGTAACACTTACCTCTCCCATACGAAAAGCAAACTTAGTGCAGTATCCTTTTATATTGGGTACTGTTGCGTTGCTTTTGGCTTTTGGCTTATCTAAGCCTTGGCTTTTTGGACTTGCATCACTGCTTTTAGGAACAAGTATCCTTTTTATTGTATTTGCTATGCTTAAAAACCTGCTAAGTCTTCCAAATCACAGTAGCTCTTCAAAGGGCATACTAATAGCACTACTCTCACTGGGAATAGTCGTTCTTTCGGCTCTCTATCTTACTGCAACACTCTCAGGAGTGATAGATGGAACTTACTATACAAAAATTAAAGTTGCCCATTACTCTTTTGGTCTTTTTGGTTGGATTGCCCTGCTTATCATTTCTATCTCTTTTCAAGTTATTGAAATGTTTTATGTAACGCCACCTTATCCGACACTTGTCAGTCGTTATTTACCATTGACAATTTTTATGTTACTTCTTTTTTCTACAGTAGCGACAAGTTTTAATGACAGTATTTGGTTTATCTCTGATATTCTAATTGCTTTACTGCTCAGTGGGTATGCTCTATTGACACTTAAAAGATTGACAGAAAAAAAGCGTCCTCTTACTGATGCAACAGTTTGGTTTTGGCGCATAGGTCTTAACTCATTGCTTTTGAGTATGTTGTCAATGCTTATATCACTCTTTACAGATATGGCTATTGTTAAAACACTAAGCTACATTTTCTTTGCCTCTTTTGCACTTAGTATTGTCTTTGCTATGTTTTACAAGATTGTTCCATTTTTAACATGGTTTCATCTCAGCTCTCAGGGTTACTTCACCGCACCTATGATGCATGAAGTCATACACCCAAAAACAGCCAAAAAACACCTATATATCCACCTTGCCACTATCATCGCTTTTATATTGTCAATATTTATACCCAAATTCATAATATTAGCTGGTTTATTGACCATACTCTCATTTGGATGGATGACATACCAAATCATACATGCACATCTGATCTACAAAAAAATACAAAAGAGTGGTGAAAAATTTGACATGAACCCAACAAATATATAAAATTATATAAAGAATTTTAATTTTTTTGACCTATTTATAAATATTCCTTAACTCTTATCTTTTCATATTTTCGGAAGCAAGATAATCTTCTATAAGTATTGCAATATTGCAATATCCATCCACACTATCTGGTGTTACTCCAAAATTACTTTCACCTTTTAAATATTTTCTTTCTAGCCATTGGGTTTTCAACTCTTTTATATTATGTTCTTTGTCTGTTACATAACCATCTACAACTTCACACTTTCCATTATGACAATCAAGCGCATACGCACAGTTTCTTTTTCCTTTTACAATTACATATCCACGGTTAGAAAATTTAAGATATCGTGCATTCGCCCAGCCTATATTCTTGTCTTCCCAAAAATTTTCAGACCAGTTTTGGACTAAAGGATAAACACGGCACCAAGTTAAATCTTTAATACTCTTGCACTTCTCGATACCAACTGACAATATTGGACTTATCTCGCCCACTTTTTTAGCTTTGCTATTTGGCTTTTCTCTGACATTTAATACATCGTTTGAAGTTACATTCACTACAGAAGCAAATAGCCCTAGGTACTCTTTTTGTATATTTTCACTACTTAGAGATAGTGTCATAATGGTCAACAACAGTAGTGTTTTCATTTTATTTTCCTTCTACTCTCTCGGCATACACTGCTGTATAGCCTGCATAGTTTGAGCATCTTCAAAACAAGGAATGCTTTTTTTGAACTCTTTCATCTCTTTGAGCATTTCATTTTTATCTGCTTTTGTCCAGCTTCTTAAATGTTCTTCATCTTCATTGAACATTTGATTGCCTTTATCTACACAGGTATTTGCCTCTTTCAGTGTATCTGCATCCCCAAAACACTCCTGTGCAAACTCTAAGCTTTTTGTTCCATCAAGTATCTCTCTCTTCATCTTGGCTACCATTTTACCCTCGCCACCCATAGCATTCATCATAGCTTTTTGCATAATCTGCACTTGTTCTGGAGCCATCTCTTTACCTGAACTCATATCAAAACCTGACTCAGCGAGTGCTACCATGCCTGCTGCCATGCCTTTCCCCGCTTCTGCCATCTCTTTAGACTGCACCTTCGCTGTTGCATTGGCTTTGGCATCCATCGCTTCTAGTTTATTTTTGTCTAGCTCTTTTAGCTTTTTACCCTCCATCATTCTATCCATATCATAATCATAAACTGGATAGTCAGGAAGTTTGAAGTCATCCTTGGTGAGCATGATATCAAATTCAGCTTTGGTGGCTATCTCCACAGACTTCATACCCATCATATCTGACTCCACTTTGAGAGGTATCCCTTTATATATACATTGCTTGACACCCATGAGATCCCAAACGTCACAAGTAAATCCAAGTACTTTGTCAGTACCTAGTTTTTTACCACCTATACTTTTCATCGTATTCTCACCAGACTCTTTTATGTTGTCTCTCCCACCAAAAAATGCAGCCATCCCAGCTCCTTGATTTTTCAGTCTATTGATAATCTTTTTTTTAAAGTCAACTTGATACATGATAGCACTGTTTACATAGGTCATAGTATGGTTTTTTTTGACTTTCGTTTCCCCCATCGTTGTCTCTTTTTTGACTTCACTCTTTTCTTCGAAGTTTTTGATACCATAGTCATCAAATATCAATCTTTTTTTACCCATAGACTCTATCTTGACCATACCCATAATGTCACCAGAACCCTTGAGTTCATACTCTATCTTAGCACTCTTTACATCATACTTTCTCATCTGGCTTGCAAGTAGCATACTGCTACTCACTAATACTACTAAACTTACTTTTGCTATTTTTGTCATCTCTTCTCCCTTTTACCTAGTAAACATATCTAGGTACAGTAATAGTATATAACAAAAAGTACCAAAATAAAATTAGGGTCCAACGTAACCAAATAAAATCACAATACAATCAATCATGACTTGACATTAGATTTAACAAATAGATAAAAATTCATATTTAGTTCACTTTTATTATATATTCTATTAGCATTTTAAAAGCTCATCAGAACAAATGGAATATGTCTAGTATCAGAAATTAGTTTTAGATTTATCCTCAACTTAGTATATTTTTCAGTGAAATTATGTCAAAATATACTAAGTGATTAATGGATAAGAGGTGGGTTTATACAGTTTATTTTACAGTCTCGAGTATCTCAATACTTGACTTCTAAGCTATTGTTTCAAAAGCTCTCTTACTACTTCTCTATCACTAAAAGGATATTTTATACCCTTTATTTCCTGATAATCTTCATCGCCTTTACCAAGTATAAGAAGTACTTCATTCTCTTCTAAGGCATCGAGTGCCATTTTTATAGCAAGCTTTCTGTCTGGAGTAGCCGTAACATGCTCTTTGCCATGCAATCCTAAAAGAATATTTTCAAGTATCATCTCTGGTACTTCATCTCGTGGATTATCAGAGGTAACATAAATCTTATTTGCATACCTTCCTGCAGCAGCTCCCATGCGAGGACGCTTCTCTCTGTCACGATTTCCACCTGCACCGAAAACTACAGAGATATCTCTATCTTTCATAGACTCCAATACTGCATGTATACCATCATCTGTATGGGCAAAATCTACAATCACAAGAGGGTCACGACTTACTACTTCCATACGTCCTGCAACACCTGCAAAGTTTTCAACCACTCCACAAACCTCTTCAATTTTTCTGCCCGTCAGCATCACCACTGAACCAACTGCTGCCATAAGGTTAAAAAGGTTAAAAAGTCCTACCATGGGAGAGTGAGAAGTAGCCTCTGCTTGCATGTGCTTTATGCCAGCAGTAATCCCATGAAGAAGAGAAAATGCTTGTACTTTAAAGGTTGCTGGCTCATCTACCCCATAACTTTGAGCTCCTATAGGATTATAAGTAATATTTTTAATATCATCTTTATTTAAAAGTTTGGGTGTTTTATCTGCAAAAAATAGACTCTTTACTCGCCTATACTCCTCTACGGTACCATGGTAATCCAAATGGTCGCTAGTAACATTTGTATGCACTTTAAGTGCAAACTTCAATCCCTCTATGCGTTTTTGGTCTATCGCATGAGAACTCACTTCCATAATAAAATAGTTACATCCCAAATCCATAGTCTGCTTCATATTATAGAGTGTCTCCAAAATGGAAGGTGTTGTCATACTCTTCTCTTCTATACGCTTCTCTTTAGCAAACAGACCTCTTGTGCCTTGAAGCGCTGGCTTTTCCTCTAAGTCAAGTAAAAACGAGTAAATTGCCGCTGTTACTGTTGTTTTGCCATTAGTTCCAGTTACCCCAACCACCTTCATTTTATCTAGCCCCCAAAAAGAAATCAACTCTTTTGGTGTAATAATATTTGGTTTTAAATGTAACTTTTCATAATAATGGCTATTTTGTGATGTTTTTAAAAAAAGAGTTTTTTCGTCCAATGCATTTGTGTCATCACTTAAAAAAGTATAAGTATCTTTTTGGAAACCTAGTTTCAATCTTCTACACCTCTAACAACATTATAAAGAGTTAAAACATCTTGGTCATTGCCAAAAAGGTTTGTTGTAGCATCAAGATACCCTAGCGCCATCTCATCAAAACCTTCATTTGCCAGTTGCGTTACAAAATCTATAAACTCATCTTTATTGGTTATAACGACCTTGGTTGAAAACATAATATCTTCAAATGTTTTCTTAAAACTTCCACGGCTCTTTACTAGTATTAGAAAATCGCTATATCGTATGCCGTCTCCATACTCTATCTGCTCTTCTATAGGATTGATTAAGAGCTCTTGCAGTCTATTCTTTGAGCCATCTAGTGAATTTATAATACCATCTATAATATCTACCGCATTATCTTTTTCATTTTTTATAATTTGATAGTAGTCAAATAACGCTTGTGCTTCCCCTGCACTCTCTACAGCCAAATCACTTAAATATACCCCTATCTTTGCTTCATCCAATAAAGGATAGTCCTTAAGGATAAGTCCATAAGACCTTAGTGCACCTTTATAATCTCCATTAAGGAATTTGCTCTCTGCTCTTTGCAATAATAAGTCTTGATTAGTTTTATTCATTTTATCCCAATTGATCCAATTTGTCTTCCCATCCTTTGGGAACATTCATAACAGTCAATTCTGGATGTATTAAAGTTTTAAGCTGTCTTTCAACTCCAAACTTCAATGTAGTGCCGCTACTTCCACAACCTACACAAGCACCCTGAAGCTGCACATAGACTACTCCATCTTTAATGGCTATTAGCTCTATATCCCCACCGTCTAATTTAATAGAAGGTCTTACTTTTTCTATAACATCTTTAACTGCTGGTTCTAGCTCTTCATCTGTAAATGGAATCAACTTTTCTCCTTACATCTCATATAAATAATGGATGATTTTTTGTAAAACCATTATAACAAAATCATAGTGAAACTTTTGGTATGTTATGGCTTTATTGGATGTTATACACTAAAAGTATCTCTTTGTCAATATATTTGTGTGTGTGTTTTAAAATTAAGTAGGGTATTCAAGGCAAAGCCTTGTAATACTGAAGTTCAGATGATAATTATACGAGTTCTATAATTGCCATAGGTGCTGAATCACCTTTTCTCATACGTGTTTTAATAATTCTTGTATATCCACCGTTTCTATCGTTATACTTTGGTGCAATTTCATTTACAATTGTGTTTGTAATCTCTTTATGCTGTAACATTGCAAAGATTGCTCTGTGTGCATTTAAGTCTCCACTAGATGCTTTTGTAATAAGTTTCTCATAGTAACTTCTAAGCTCTTTAGCTTTTGGCAATGTAGTTTCAATTCTGCCCTCTTTTGTCAAGGCAATAGAGAGGTTCTTAAGAAGTGCTGCTCTATGAGCAGATGTTCTGTTTAATTTGCGATAACCATGCTTATGTCTCATGTCTTTCCTTTTTTTATCATTAAATCTTCTTATTCATAAGTAAAACTCATAAATAATTTTTACTGAAGCTTCACCTTTGTTTTGGTGTGCTCCATTTAACTCTTTTAATTACCTAATTATGCTTGGAGTTGTTCTATTTTTTTCATAAGACCACTTCTTGTAGTCTCTAAAAGTTCATAGTCAGAGCCAAATCCATGTTCTGAAATACATTCATTTATCTCATCAAAAGATTTTTTACCAAGATTTTTAATATTTTTAATCTCATTTTCACTCATTAAAACCAATTCACCAAGAAATTTTATCCCTGCTCTATCTAGAGAATTAAATGATCTTGCACTAAGTCCAAGAGTATCAACTGTCTGCATAAAAGGTTTGAGTTCTGCCTCATTTCCATTTCTTTTTACTGGCGTAGCACTAATATCTACATCAAGTACACCATTAAAGACAGAGAGTTGCTTGTTCATCACTTCCAGTGCATTTGTAAATGCTTCAACTGGACCAATTTGAGCATCTGTCTCTATATCAAATGTAATCTTTTCAAAATTTGGATTATCTTCTACAAGTACAGGCTCTATCTTGTAGTTTGCCTTTCTTACTGGTGTAAAAAAAGCATCCAATGCAATACTATCTGGAGCAACATCATCTCTAAGGTCTTCACTTGGCACATAGCCAATCCCTTTTGATATAACAACCGTAAAGTTAAGCTCAGCATCTTCATTGAGTGTTGCAAGTGGTAAATCACCATTTAATATCTCTATTTGATCACTATTAAGATCTTGTGCTGTCACTTCCTTGTGCCCAGAGAAGCTATATTTAAGCTCTACCTTGTCACTCTCATCTTTAATTTTAAAACGAATATTTTTAAGATTAATAATAAATACGGCAACATCTTCATGCATACCTCTAATATTATCAAACTCGTGTGCAGCACCTTCAATCTTCACAGATATAGGTGCATACCCGATAGAAGAACCTAAAATGAGTCTTCTAAGTGGGTGTGCAAGTGTAACCGCATAACCACTTTCAAAAGGATAAGCAATGATTTCAGCTCTGTTTTCGCTAATCTCATTTACATCTACTTCTGTTGGCATAAATGGTGCAACTCTAATTTTTCTCATTAACTGGCCTTTACTAACAATTATTTAGAATAAAGTTCGACGATTAGACGCTCTTCAACTGGGATTGAAATTTCTTCTCTCTCTGGGATTCTAGTAAAAAGTCCAAAAAGTTTCTCTTTGTCCGTATCAACCCATTCTACCATACCGGTTTGGTTAGTAAGTTCGATTGCTCTAAGAATTTGAGTATTTGTTTTGCTCTTTTCTCTAATCTCTATTTTTTGACCTGCTTTTACTCTAAATGAAGGAATATCTACTCTTTTTCCGTCAACAAGTATATGTCCGTGGTTTACAAATTGTCTAGCAGATGCTCTAGTTGTTGCAAAACCCATTCTGTAAACAACATTGTCAAGTCTCTGTTCAAGAAGTTGTATAAGGATTGCTCCTGTATTTCCATCTCTTGAATTTGCTGCTTTATATAGTGCTCTAAACTGCTTTTCACTTACACCATACATAAATTTAGCTTTCTGCTTCTCTCTAAGTTGGAGACCATACTCAGAAATTTTTATTCTTCTTTGTCCGTGTTGTCCTGGTGCATATGGTCTTTTCTCCAATGCACTTTTACCAGCAAGTTTTCTCTCGCCTTTTAATCCAAGGTCAACACCAAGTCTTCTTTCTAGTTTTTCAACTGGACCTCTATATCTTGCCATCTCTATACCCTTCTCTTCTTAGGTGGTCTACAGCCATTATGAGGAAGTGGTGTAATATCTTTTAAAGATGTTACACGAATACCTTCCGTTGCTCCAATTGCCTTAACCGCGGTGTCTCTACCGGAACCAGGACCTTGAACCTTAATTCCTACCTCTTTAACACCATTTTCCATCGCTTTAGTCATTGCATCCTGAACTGCTTCAGTTGCAGCAAATGGTGTTGACTTTTTAGAACCTTTAAAACCTAGTGATCCTGAAGAACTCCAAGCGATAACATTTCCCATTTCGTCTGTCACAGTAATGACAGTATTATTGAAAGTTGCAGCAACATACACTACAGCCTTAGCAATACTTTTTTTTGCTTTTTTCTTAGCCATATTCAACTACTCCTTATGCTGCGCCGACAGTTTTACGTTTACCCTTACGAGTACGCGCGTTTGTCTTTGTTTTTTGTCCACGACAAGGTAAACCT
>JAUXGC010000054.1 GCA_030622375.1 Sulfurovum sp. | reverse complement strand
ATACTTTGGTCCCAACTTGAATACAACTTTTACTTTGCACTTGTGGGACTCTTTGTCACCGGGTTTTTCATCACAACGCTTTGGTCATATACTTATCTGCTCATCCAGGAAGAGACGGCACAAAAGTATATGGGAAGGGTCATCTCCTATAATGATATGTTTTTTATGCTCTCCAATGTTACTACCGCACTCTTCATAGGGTATGCTTCTAAATTTGGTGTTTCCTTGGAAATAATCACTATGACTTTAGGATTTGGATTTTTCTTTTTTGCACTCTACTATCTATGGTTTAAGAAAAACTATTTATAAATTTTTTTCAATAAGTTCCAAGACAGACACAATCTCTTTTTCTGAAAGTTTGCCAAATTTTTTATAGATCAACTTCCCTTGTTTATCAAAGATTAAAATATCAGAATTGTTATCTTCTAAATTCCATCTACTTACAAGTACCTTCTTTTTATCCTTCACATAAATCGTATCTGGGAATTCTTTTTGTTTGGACTTCAGTTTTGCCTCCAAAATAACATTGGGCAACCATGTGGCAGCAAGATTGATGATTGCTACAGATGCGTATTTTTTTCTATCAAAGTGGCGTTTTTTTAGTGCTTGTGATAATGGCTCATTAAGATTTCTTTCATCTGGATCTACATAAAAAAGTATATGTACTTTTCCTTTAAGCATATTGGAATTCCAAGCCACACCATCTATTTTACCACCACTCTTGTCACTCAATATAACATTATCTGGCACAACTCCCAACTCTATAGCTACAGCACTTCCAATAAATACAATAAAACTTAAAATTATTTTCTTCATGTTAACCCTTGTGTTTTGTATGATTGTATCACTAATTTATTATATTTGTCATGTGGGCAGAAGAGTAAAAGTGATTCATAGTTACCAGAAACAAATATGTGTTAGCTTCCACATACTAATTACTCTTTAAAATCCAACCTCTCTTTTTCTGTTGTCTATATATCGTCCTACTCCCTCCACAATACCTTTTACAATACGCTCTTGATAATCTGAGGTAAAGAGTCTTTTGCGCTCTTTTGGATTAGTAATATACCCTACTTCAACAAGAATAGAAGGTCTACTTGCACCTACTAATACATAAAATGGTGCTGGTCTTACACCACCATTCTTAACATTTCTGTATTTACTGCGAATATGCTTTACCATACTATTTTGAACATCTATAGCAAGCTTATGAGACTGTATAATTTTTGGGCCATTAAGTACGGAATCTATGATAACATTTCTACTTAATTTATTTGTGCCTTTCAACACAGCGGCATTTTCTATGGCTGCAACACGCTGAGACCTAGCATCTCTAGTTTTTTGCAAAAAATAAGTCTCTATCCCCTCCACAATATTAAAGCGACTACGATTAGAGATGGCATTGGCATGAACAGAAATAAACACTTTTGCATTTTTCTTATCTGCAATTCTTGTACGTTGTCCAAGTGTTAAAAACCTATCATTTGCTCTAGTTAGATAGACTCTGTATCCACTTTTTTTAAACTCTCTCCTTAGCCTCTTGGAAATTTCTAAAACAACATCTTTTTCTTGTTTTCCTTGACATACTGCACCACTATCATGTCCACCATGTCCCGCATCAATCACAATCAAACTATTGGATCTATCTACACTAGATCCTCCACAGCCTATAATGAAAAGTGATATTAAAAATATAAATACAGTTCTTGTCATTTTTTTCCTCTAAAATAAATATAATTTCACTATCTCAAACTTTGACTATCAATCAAAAATCTATCTCTTTTCTTCTGTTGTTTAAATAGTTATCTACACCTTCCGCAATACCTTTGGCAATTAACTCTTGGTACCGTGGAAGATATAACCGTTTACTTTCTTGAGGATGTGAAATGTACCCCACTTCAACCAGTATAGAAGGTCTACTTGCACCTACAAGAACATAAAATGGTGCATGTCTAACTCCACCATCTTTTACACCCCTATAATAACTATGTAGATTTGTCATAATTCTCCTATGTACATCGATTGCCAACTTATTTGATTGTACAATTTTTGGACCTGAAAGTACAGAATCTATTATAACATTTTTACTAAGTGTACTTGTACCTTTTAATACTGATTTATTTTCTCTGGCTGCAATACTTTGAGATCTGCTATCTCTAGTGTTTTGCAGAAAAAAAGTTTCTACACCATGCATCTTATGGCGATTTTTTTTAGCAATAGAGTTAGCATGGATAGATATAAAAACTACTGCATTTTTTTTATCTGCAATTTTTGTACGTTCTGAAAGTTTTAAGAAACGATCACTTTTTCGTGTCATATATACTGGGTAACCACGATTTTTGAGCTGTCGTTCAACTCTTTTTGCTATCATTAACGCAAGATCTTTCTCTTTTTTGCCTCTAACAATTGCCCCAGAGTCATGACCACCATGTCCTGCATCTATAACAATAGGTTCATGTTTGTGAGACATTATATAAGAAGTTTTAATTTGTTTTACTTTTGGATTTGATGTTTTTGTTTTAGACTTATTTTTTGGCTTTATGTATCGCTTTGCAGGTAAAAGATTATCTTGTTTCGGCAAAGAAATATGATAGGCCGTATCTGAAAGCATAGGCATATACGAGGTACATCTATAAGGTTTGCTACTACTTATAACCACTCTTACAATATTTGGTTTATATTGTGCAATTCTTAATGATTTTGTAGTTTGACTTTTTATTTTTTTAACTATATTTTGATTTTGTAACTGCATATTTTTAAAATCAAAAACTTCTCTATGTGGATTAGTTAATGCAAAATGTTTTATCTCTTTTTTGTCTACAGAATCACTAAAGTGTAAACGCAACTCCCCTTTAACTATCTCTACTTTCTCTAGTCTATTTGTAGATGAAAAAAGAAGTGTAGAGGTAAAGACAAATATAAAGAGTATCTTTAGCAATTTCACTCTATGACTCTTCCCCATCCATCAATTTATCTATCAACTCTTTAACTGTTATGATTTCATCAAGACGGTATCCATTGGCACCCGTAAAAAAAAGTCCTGTATCAATAAGTCCATCATAAGCATCTGAGAGTCTATCAGCGATACAGTATCCTACCACCTTTGCCTCTTCTCCACGATTACATGGGGTAACACAGTTGGAGATACATGCTATTTTTGGTGCGGTCCCTTCCTCAATACTTTTATGAAGATTAGTCTTTACGCCACGTGCAGGGTAGCCTACTGGTGATTTAAAAAGCCTGATTGTATCCTCTGTTGAATTAAGTATAACTTGCTTCATTACATCACTAGCATCACACTCAACGGTACCTATAAAACGTGTTCCCATCTGCACTCCATTAGCACCAAGCTCCATCATTTTGACAATATCATTATGATCCCATACTCCTCCTGCTGCAATAACTGGCATAGAACCCCAATTTTTTGCCTCTTCTACTACAGGAGATAAAATATTTTCAAGCTGGTTTTCAGGAAGGAAACACTCATCATATTTAAAGCCTTGATGTCCTCCACTCAGTGGTCCCTCAACAATTACCGCATCTGGAAGTCTGTTATGAGTTTTTTTCCAACGACGACATAAAATCCTCAATGCCTTAGCTGTAGATACAATAGGCACCAGTGCAACATCTGGATAATCTTTTGCTGCTTCTGGCATAGTAAGTGGCAGACCAGCGCCAGTTATAATAATATCAGCACCTGCTTTACAGGCATCTTGAACAACACGGTCATATTCACTCTGTGCATAGAGTACATTTGCTGCAAGGGGTCTATTGCCACAAACTTCTCTTGCATTGTCAAATATCTTTTTCAGTGCAGAGTATGAATAAAAGTTAATTGCTTCAAGTGGTCTCTCCTCTTTACCTATAGTTTTTTCAGTATAAGCTCTATTTTTATATACACCAGTACCAACTGCTGATATAACACCAAGTCCACCCTCTAAACTTACATTGCCAGCTAGTTGGTCCCACGATATACCAACACCCATGCCACCTTGAATAATAGGTTTTTCAATGGTGTATTTCCCAATTTTAAAAGATTTAAATTTCATTACATAACCTTCACTTTTACAAATTTTCTTTTTCCTACTTGTAGGATATACTCTCCAGAGTCAAGGTTCAGTTTTTCATCAAAAATCTTCTCTTGATTGATTCTAACTGCACCTTGTTTGATATCTCTTCTTGCTTGAGATGTTGAAGGCTCTATGCCCGCATCAACTAAAGCTTTGCATATCCAAATACCCTCTTGCATCTCTACTTCATTTAAATCTGCAGGAAGCTGGTTTGCTTTAAATACATTATCGAATTCTGCTTTGGCTACTATAGCCAACTCTTCATTATAAAACCTTGTAACCAACTCAAGAGCAAGGTTCTCTTTGGTTGTTTTGGGGTGGAGTGTGCCTTTTTGCACATCCTCTTTCATTCTAACAATCTCTTTTAGTGACTTTTCACTTAAAAGCTCATAATAACGCCACATTAACTCATCTGAAATAGAAAGTGTCTTAGCATAAATCTCTTTAGGCTCTTGGGTAATACCAATATAGTTATTTAAAGATTTACTCATCTTCTGCACACCATCTAATCCCTCTAAAATAGGCATCATTAAAACAGCTTGTTCTTTGCCAACTCCATAAACACGCTGAAGATGTCTGCCCATTAAAAGGTTAAACTTTTGATCTGTACCACCCAACTCTATATCTGATTTTAACTCTACAGAGTCATATCCTTGAAGAAGGGGGTAGATAAATTCTGAGATAGATATACTCTGCCCACTCTTATAACGTTTTTCAAAATCATCACGCTCTAACATGCGTGCCACACTAAAAGTTGTAGTCAAAGCTACCATACCAGCAGCCCCAAGTGCCTCAAGCCAAGTTGAATTAAAAACCACTTCTGTCTTGCTCTCATCCAAAATATTAAAAACTTGATCTTGATAAGTTTTAGCATTTGCCAAAATTGTTTCTCTATCAAGCACTTTGCGTGTCTCACTTTTACCTGTAGGGTCACCAATAGTTGCTGTAAAGTCACCAATAAGTAGCTGTACTATCGCCCCGTGAGATTGAAATACTTTAAGCTTTTGAAGAAGCACAGTATGCCCCAAATGCAAGTCTGCTCCCGTAGGGTCAAAACCTGCTTTAACTCTATAGGTTGTTCCATCTTCATAATATTTAGATACAAGTTTCTCGATACGCTCCATATCTATAATTTCGGCAGTTCCTCTACTTATATCTTCTAGTACTTTTTCTATCATTTTTACCTCTTGCTTCTTTTCTATTTGCTATATGCATCATCTAAACTAATTATCTCCACAAGTTTAAACTTTTGTGAAATTTTTCCCTCAAGTAAACTTTTTTTAGACTCACTACTCTCAACCTCTATTCGGCAATACTCTGCTCTTTCAGAACTTTGAATACCCAACTCTATACTTACTACATTCAAATCTAAATATGAGAGTTTTACCAACAAGTTTGCAAGTGCTCCTTTTTGATTTTGCAAACTTACAATAAGCCTATATCGTAAAAGTTTTGAAATACTCCAACTAACATAAATCATAGACTCTTCTGATAAAATTTTTTCATAGGCCTTTTTGCATAATTTATGATGTATAATAGCTTTACTATCCTTATAAAATGCAACAATTTGGTCTCCAACTTTAGGGTGGCAACAATAATCAAACTCTACTCCGTCCAAAGGTTTATTGGTAAAAAATTTAAAGTGCTCTACTTCTTTCAGTATAGGTTTTTTATACCCTTTTTTAAGCAACTCCCAAAAACGAACCTCTTTTGCGCCCGTATACTCAGCCACCTTATGTATGGTATCCTTATAGTAGTCCAACTGTGTTGGCAACTTATAAATGGAATCTTGATGCTCTATAGATTTAACTAGTGTTTTTATTCTCATACTTTTCTGCACAAAAAGTGTTGCAAGCATATTGTATGCACTTAATGTATCGGACTCTTTAATACGTGCACGACAATGGCTCCTTATGCCATCTTGTGCTTTAGAGGTCTTTACGGCATCCAACCAAGAACAGTGAAGATGTATCTTGTCGTCTTTGAAAATTTTTACAATATCACCGTTTTTTAAAATAGTTAAAAGTGATGTTTTACATTTATTTACTAGCGCATCAGTAGCAGTTGCACCTACCTCAGAATGAATAGCGTAAGCAAAATCAAGTGCAGTTGCACCTTTTGGAAAAGTATAATAGTCTCCTTTTGGAGAAAAAACTGTAATATCTTCAGAAAAAAGATCACTTTTAGCCAATTCGTAAAACTCTTCAATTGATTCATTTTGGTACTGAAGTCCCTCGATCCAGTCTAGCTTTACGCCATCTCCACCATCTTTATATTTCCAGTGTGCAGCAACACCATACTCGGCAAGTCTATGCATTTGAACCGTTCGTATCTGTGCCTCAACAATACCCTCTTCATTAAAGAGTGTTGTGTGTATAGTTTTATATCCATTCTCTTTAGGCACTGAAATATAATCTTTAAAACGTGAAATAAGAGGTGTAAACGTTATATGCAGTAAGCCTAAAACCCTATAGCAGTCTATTGGCTCTTTTACAATAATTCGTATAGCAAGTAAATCAAGAATCTCTTCTATACTCACACCCTTACGATGCATTTTAAGATATATGGAGTAATGGTGTTTTACTCTTCCTATAATTTCAAATTCTTCTTGTATAAAACCAGCTTTATACATTGTATCTCTTACCTTCTGGATAAATGCATTTAGCTTAAACTGCAAATTTTGGCTATTTGACTGAATGTACTCGTCTATCTTTTTATAATCTTCCGGATAGATGTAGTAAAAACTCAAATCTTCTAAATAGTTTTTTAAGCGAGAGATACCAAGTCTGTGAGCAATCGGGGCATAAACGACTAAAGTCTCTTCTGCAATACGTTTTTGTTTTTGTATTGTCAAGGCATCCAAGGTAAGCATATTGTGCAATCTATCACAAAGCTTTATAATTAAAACACGGATATCTTTTATGGATGCTATGAGCATTTTTCGGAAACTAAGAGCTGAGTTAATCAACCGTTCATCCGAGCCTGAAGGGACTAACTCTTCATCTCTTATCTGAACAATTTTAGTCAAACCCTCAACCATATGGGCAACATCATCTCCAAACTCATATTTCAAATCATCAATATCAAAACTGGTATCCTCCACAACATCATGAAGTAAGGCAGCCTGAACCATAGTTTCATCACTGGAAAAAGCAGCCGTAATAGTAGCTACAAGTATAGGGTGAACTATATATGGTTCACCACTTTTTCGTTTCTGTCCATCATGTGCAGTTAGAGAGAGCTCTAGGGCTTTTATTGTGGCAGGCAGAGGAGAGGGAATCTGTTCCCACAGAAGAGCTTTTGCTTCTTCTACAGTTTGTATATTCTTAGCTTTTTTAAGAAAAGCATCCAAAATATTTTAGCCTTCTAGGCTTACAATAATTTTACCTTCAGCAATCTCTTGAAGTGCTATATCAACATATTTCATATCTGCTGTATTATCATCCAATAATGCTTGGGCACCATTTGCTATAGCTTCGGCTCTTTTCCCTACAGCATTTGCCAAAAGATACTTGTCAAAATTTACTTTTTCAAGTGCTGTTGCAGTGAGTTGTTCTGTTCTCATATTATTTCCTTAATAAAAAATTATTTTATAGTGCGACTACTCGCATTGACTAAATTACTAAAAGTAATCACAAAGTACTATTTAACGATAGAGCACAAACTCATATCACCTTTAACAATAGAGAGAAGGTTGCCTTTTTCAAACATATTACATACAACAATAGGCAACTTGTTCTCTTTTGCCAAAGCGATGGCTGTATCATCCATCACTTT
>JAUXGC010000060.1 GCA_030622375.1 Sulfurovum sp. | reverse complement strand
TGTTTTTTAAGTTTTCAGCTTTTGCTTTGTTTATGATTATAATAGAAGCAGGAATACCAGTGTTGTACAACAGCTTTTCAGGAAGTCCAACAATAGCTTCTATAATGTCATCTTGAAGTAATCCCTCTCTAATCTTACCCTCTGTTCCACCACGAAACAAAATACCGTGTGGTAATACAACACCCATACGACCATCATTTTTAAGAACACTTACCATATGTTGAACAAATGCTAAATCTCCATAACCTCTTGGTGGAATACCATACTTAAATCTACCATACTCATCAGATACAACAGAGTTATACTTTGGTGTTATCTCTTTACCGTTCTCATCAGTTTTAACATCTATCTCAGCAGAAGCCCACCACTTCTTTAAGCTAAATGGTGGATTAGCAATTACACGGTCATAAGTCATAAGCTCACTATGTTCTAAGTGTTTTGGAGAAGAGAGAGTATCTCCCTTTCTTATATCACTATCTTTGAAGTTATGAACAATCATATTAATCTTACATATAGCCCAAGTTCCAAGGTTCTTCTCTTGACCGTAAAGTTTAGCATCTACAAACTTACCAACAGTTCCACCATTAGACTTAATGTAGTTAGCACTTTGTATTAACATGCCCCCACTGCCACAAGTAGGGTCATAAACACTATTTCCAGCTTCTGGTTTGATAAGGCTTACAACAAGTTTCACTACCTCTTTTGGTGTGTAAAACTCTCCACCTTTTTTTCCACCATCATCAGCAAATTCACGGATTAAATACTCATAAGCACTTCCAAGAATATCTGGGTTATCTAAGTGTTCATTAGCCAGAGAGTATTTGTTAAAGTGTTGTAGTAGTCTTGAAAGTAAGCTATCAGGAAGTTTCTCAGTATCTCCAAAATGAACAGCAGTCATAACACCTTCAAGTTGTGGGTTATTTTCTTCTATAAGTGAAAAAGCTTTATCAAGAGCTTGACCAATGTTCTCAGTCTTTTTAGTTAGCTCAGACCAATAGGCATTAAAGGGAATAAAAAATTGGTGGTAGTCTTCGTCTTCAAGCGCGTCTTTAAGACTTATACCGTCATCAGCAACTGCGATATTGGCTTCTTCTATAAATTGGTCGTTGGCTCTTTTTAAAAACAGTAATCCAAAAATATAGTTTTTGAAATCAGAACTATCAATATGACCTCTCATTAAATCAGCACTATCCCATAGCCATCGCTCAAGTGTTTCAAGTGTGAGTTTGTTCATATATATATGTCCTTAAAGGAGTAATAGAATGTTATTTTATCATAATAATTCGCTAAAATATGCCATTAAAACTAAATGAGAATAAATGACATGTAAACATTTTGGAAGTTGTGGTTCCTGTGAACTTTATAAGCTAAGTTATGCAGAACAGTTAAAGCGTAAAGAAGAGAGAGTAGGTGGGCTTTTGGCTTCTTTTTATAGTGAAAAATTAGAAGTGTTTGATTCTCCTTCTGATCATTACCGTGCAAGAGCAGAGTTTCGTATTTGGCACGATGGTGACAGATGTGACTACGCTATGGGGAAAATGCAAATAGAGGGTGAAAAAGTAAAAGGTGCTATTAATATAGAAGAGTGTCCTAAAGTTATAGAACCTATAGAAAAGCGTATGTGGAAGTTATTGGATAAAATCAATGCTTCTCGAGAGGTACTGAAAAAGCGTCTTTTTGCTGTAGAGTTTTTGGCTACCACTACAGACGAGTGTCTCATCACTTTACTTTACCATAGAAAATTAGATGAGGTTTGGTCTGCTGAGGCTAGCTTACTTGAAGATGAACTCAACTGTAAGGTTATGGGACGAAGCCGTAAACAAAAGGTTATGCTCTCAGATGAATTTGTGACTGAAAAGCTTAGTATAGATGGTAAAATATTTACTTATGTACAGTACGAGAGTGGATTTACGCAACCAAACCCTACAGTCAATGTCAAAATGATAGAGTGGGCTATTAAACAAGCTAAAAAAGTAGGATATGGAGATTTTTTAGAGAGTTATTGTGGCTTAGGAAACTTTACTTTACCACTTTCTGACTACTTTGATAAAGTTTTAGCTACAGAAATAAGTAAAGGTTCTATCAAAGCAGCATTGAAAAACTGTGCTCTCAATGGAGTAGAGAACATCACTTTTGCAAGACTCTCTTCTGAAGAGATGACTGAAGCATTAAATGGAGTGAGAGTTTTTAATAGACTTAAAGAGATAGATTTGAAATCTTATAATTTTTCAACCGTATTGGTAGACCCTCCTAGAGCAGGCTTAGATGAGGATAGCATAACACTCATCTCAAATATAGAAAATATTATCTATATCTCTTGTAACCCTGAAACACTTACAAGAGACTTAGGAACACTGACAAATACGCATAAAGTAGTAGAGGTAGCAATATTTGACCAATTCCCTCATACAGAGCATGTGGAGAGTGGTGTGTTTTTAAAAATAAAGTAGTAGAACGTTAGTTCATTAGTGCCTTATGTTCAAGCTTAGTGCAGTAGTTCTGTACCACTTTCATACCGGCATCTCTGGCTTTTTGTGCTGCGGCATTGTTTACCAGACCTAATTGTCCCCAGAAAACATCAATATCACCACGCTCAATGCATGCATCTGCTATAGCATCAAATGCAGCAGGTTTTCTAAATATATCTACCATATCAATTTTAAATGGGATTTCTGCAAGTGAACGATAGACTTTTTCACCTAGTATTTCATCTTCTTTGGGGTAAACAGGTACTATCTTGTAGCCTGCATTTTGAAGATATTTAGCAACCATATTGCTTGCTTTACTTTCGTCTGGAGAGAGACCAAGTATGGCTATAGTTTTTACATTCTCAAAAATCTCTTTCATCTCTTCAGGGTTGCTGTTTACTAATGGCATTTCGCATTCCACAATATCTCCTTCTTTTGGGTATAATTCTTCCAATATAATATCTAGGAAAGATAATGTTAGACTTAAACAGTATAGAAAAAGCGTATGAGAGAGTAAAAGGTGTGGTACATCGTACGCCATTTTCTTATGCCCCCATATTGAGCCAGATGAGCGGGTATGAAGTGTATCTTAAAAAAGAGAACCTTCAGCGTACAGGAGCATTTAAACTCAGAGGTGCTTTCAATAAAATAGCCTCTTTGGTTGAGAGTGCGAAATCTGGTGATATAAACTTGGGTGGTGTAGTTGCTGCTTCTGCGGGAAACCATGCACAAGGGGTAGCTTTCTCAGCAAAATATTTTGCTCTAGATGCAACTATCGTGATGCCAGAATCTACCCCTTTGACTAAAGTGCTTGGTGTAAAAGAGTTTGGTGCAACAGTCATCCTTCATGGTGGAAATTATGATGAAGCCTATGCATATGCTGTAACATTTGCAAAAGAAAATAACTATAACTTTGTACATCCTTTTATAGATGAAGAAGTAATGGCAGGGCAAGGCACGGTAGCCATTGAAATGTTTGAAGAGATAAAAAATCTTGATGCGATTATTGTTCCAGTTGGTGGAGGTGGATTAATCTCTGGCATATCTGTAGCAAGTAAAACAATGTATCCTCAAATAAAGATTATTGCTGTTTCAGCACAGGGTGCACCAGCGATGAAAAACTCTTTTGAGGCAAAGAGGGCACTTGATATCTTGAGTGTAAGAACCATTGCAGACGGAATTGCCGTACGAGATACATCACCTGTTACTTTAGAATATATTTTAAAAAATGTAGATAGTTTTGAAAGTGTATGTGAAGATGAAATAGCTTCAGCAATTCTTTTTTTACTAGAGAAGCAAAAAGTTTTAGTGGAAGGTGCAGGTGCTGTAGGTGTAGCCGCACTTATACATGGGAAAATAGATTTGCCTAAGGGTTCAAGAGTAGCTATTGTATTGAGTGGTGGGAACATTGATGTAACGATGCTTTCACTCATCATCGAAAAAGGGCTTATGAAATCATCACGAAAAATGAAACTTTTAGTCACCCTCATAGATAAACCAGGTGCTTTGCAACTGTTTACACAGATACTCACAGATACTGGTGCAAACATTGTGCAGATAGGATATGACAGAACTTCTACAGATTTAGAGTTTGGAGATGCACATGTTTCTGTATGGTTAGAAACCAAAGGTGAAGAGCATCAGGCACAAATAAGAGATAAGCTAATAGAGGGTGGATTTACTTTTAAAGAAGATCACTAATGATATCTATAGATTTAGGCTCAAACACACTGCGTGTATTGAAATATGACTGCCAAAGTGCCAAGCAGATAGCAGTATATGAAAAAATAGTAAAAACAGCAGATGGTTTAGTCAAGTATGGTTATATTAATGATGAAGCTGTAGCTAGAATTATTGTAGCTATTAAAGAGGCACAATCTGTAGTAGGTTTTGAGTCACAGACTATAAAAGCAGTCACAACAGAAGCAGTTCGTAGGGCTTCAAATTCACAAAGAGTATTGAAGCAAATTAAAAAAGAGACAGGTATAAGATTTGAAATCATCTCTGGAGATGAAGAGGCAAGACTTACTTTACTGGCAGTAAAAAATAGACTCTCTAAACTGCAATACGCTTCAGATACTTTTGTACTTGTAGATATAGGTGGAGGTTCTACAGAATTGGTTTTCTATTATCAAAATGAGACTATTTCTAAAAGTTTCCCCATAGGCATAGTGACGATTGCACAAAAATATAAAACACTCGATACTATACAAAAAGTACTACCTCAAGAGATGTTAGAGATGCAAATGTTTTGTGCCCAAATGTATGCTACTAAAGGAAAAGTTAAATCTTTTGTAGCTACAGCAGGCACGCCTACTACAGTAGTCGCTATGAAACTGGGGCAGACATATGCAACGTATGATGCAAAAAAAATAAATGGTACTTCTTTAGAAAATAAAGAGTTGGATTTTTACTTAAAGAAGTTACTCTCTTTGCCTTTTGAGGAGAGAGAAATGGCAGTAGGAACAGGACGTTCTGACCTTATAGCTGCAGGGATACTCATATTTAAACAACTTTATTCTATAGTAGAATTTGATAGTTGTGTGGTTGTAGATGATGGTTTGCGTGAAGGTGTGGCTTTGGAAGAGTGTTTAGATAGTTTTATTACTTAGTATGCAAGATATACCCTTCACCATAAGAACTTTTTATAGTCTCTTTTGGAAGTTTTTGACGGATACGTTTTATGAGAGAAGTTATGGCATTTGAAGAAAAATTTCGTTCAGGTTGGGTTTTATAAAGATAGTTGTATATATCTTTAGATGAGATACTTTGATTGGTATGAACAGATAGAAGTTCCAACACTTTTTGCTCTTTTTGTGCCAATATCACCTCTTCTTGGTTTTGAAACAGTCTTTTTTTATGCTTATCCCAATAAAATCCATTTTTAAAATAGATACAGTTAGACTTTTGTCTTAACTCTTTTACAAGCGAAAAAAGAAGCTCTTTTAGCTTATCACTCTGAATAGGTTTTATGAGGTACTTTACTAAATGCAACTCTATGGCTTTAATCAACTTCTCTTTGTCTGAGTGTGCAGAGGTGATAATAATTTTTGTTTGTAAATCTTCTTTTCTGATTTTTTCTATCATTGAGAGACCATCAAGGTGTGGCATATGAATATCTGTAATAATAATATTGGGTCTCTGCTCTGTATAAATTTTATAGGCTGTTAAGCCATCTTGTGCCGTATATACATTTTTGAAAAAGAGTTCCAAATACTCTGCCATTGAGTTCAAAAGTTGTTTTTCATCTTCTGCGATTAAGATAGAGATGTCACCTATTTTTGTATTAGCCATCTGCTTTTTCCATACTTATACTAAATGATGCACCTTCTTTGCCATTCTCTACACTTAGAACACCACCCATATTTTTTTCAATAATCATTTTAGATATATAAAGACCCAGACCAGTTCCTATGGATTTATGTTTGGTTGTAAAGTATGGGTCAAAAATACGGGTTATATCTTCTTCTTGTACGCCTCCCCCATTATCACTAATCTTTAATGTAGTGCTGTTATTGGTTTCAGACAGATCTATCTGAATATAAGCATTTTGGATTTTCCTATAAAGCAGTATATCTTTTGCATTAGTTAAAATGGAGACAACGACCTGTGTATATTCATTTACATAACCATCTATATCAAACTCATTACTGCTTTGAAAATATATTTTAATATTTGCTTTATTTAATATGGGACGGATAATTTTTAATGCATACTCAACAACTTTAGCAATGGAAAAAGTTATTTTTTCTTTATTTGGATGATAAAAATACATAAAGTCATCTATAGTTTGTGACATATATTGGATACTGTCTTCCATCTCTTTTAGTTTTTGAGAAAGCTCGCCTGTCTGTAAGGTTTCTCTTTCATTTTTCTCTTTTAAGATAGAAATAAGTGTATTGTTAATCGCTAGAGGTTGACGCCATTGATGGGCGATATTTCCTATCATCTCTCCCATATCTGCCATTTTGTTTTTTTGAAAAAGAAGTTTCTCTTTCTCTTTATTTTCATTAATGGATGCCACAAGAGCCATATCTTTCTCTTTGAGTTTTTCAATGGTGCCAAGAAGTTCATCTCTATACTTATCTTCAATATAAAGACCGCATTCAAGCGATTTCATCTGTGCAATAAGTGGAGATATCTTCTCTCTTTGAATAATGGAGCCATGTTGGGGTGCAATGAGGTTTATGTCTAAAGCTTCTATCTTTGAGAGAGCATAGTTAAATATGTCTCTACTTGGCATATACTCTGCATGAAACTGTTTGGCTTGTTCAAAATAGTCATCTCCCGCATAGAATTCCCAAGACTCCTCTATGCCTCCAAATATATCACCAGAGAAGAGAGTTTTTGTGGAAGGCTCATACGTTACAAACGCCCCTGGAGAGTGACAGTATGGTGTGGTTAAAAACTTTAAATGCAAATCATTACTATCGAGTCTGTATTGGTGTTTGTCTATTTCGTAATAGTCAGATTTAATCATATAGTGTTTTACAAGAGGGACCATGCGACTATGAGTGATAATGAGCAAATCGTCACGATTGATTAAGTCTTCCATTTTAGGTACAGATGCTGCCAAATCTGGGTCTTGATGGTGTAAAATAATATACTTTACATTGTTCATAGAGGAGATAATATCTATTTTTTTTACTACAGCATCAAACTCCAACATAGAGCCTGGGTCAATTAAGATAGACTCGTTGCCATTATCTATAAAGTATGGATGACACTGAAAAGGGTCGTTTACAAGATACATGCCAACCCAGTAAATATGTTTTGCAATTTTTATTGGTTGAGTAAAATCCATAAGCATAGTATAGTAAAATAAGATAAATATTTTCATGATTTTTGCCAATAAAACATACTTATAGATAGGTACATCTAATAATTTTTAGATATAATCAAAAAAATTCTATATTATGGAGTGTAAACCATGCAGATGAATGGTGCACAAATGGTGTGTGAAGCGATTATCGCTGAGGGTGTTAAGACTGTATTTGGTTACCCTGGCGGCGCTATCATGCACGTTTATGATGAAATTTACAAACAAGAAGGGTTC